>BAXO01000006.1 GCA_001310555.1 Bacillus sp. JCM 19058 | reverse complement strand
TTCTTATTTAAATACATCCTATGTTCTGGTTCTACTGAGTTCACACCGTTTGAAACTGTAGTTTGTTTAATTTAAATACATCCTATGTTCTGGTTCTACTTAGATTGTCCATTGAGGGGCAATACCTAGACCACAATTTAAATACATCCTATGTTCTGGTTCTACCTCTTCCCCTCATGCCGAAGTGCACATTTTTATTTTATTTAAATACATCCTATGTTCTGGTTCTACGCAGAACCAAGACATAGAAGACCCTGCCGAATTGTATTTAAATACATCCTATGTTCTGGTTCTACATATACATTCCTTCCATACATCTGGTCGTTCCTTAATTTAAATACATCCTATGTTCTGGTTCTACCTCCAAGTGGGGTAAAGATGAAACAAAGATAATTGAATTTAAATACATCCTATGTTCTGGTTCTACTTCCTGCCCTTAGTATCAAAGTTAGTAATCCTCAATTTAAATACATCCTATGTTCTGGTTCTACCCCAATCAAATCAAGGTTTCTGCTTTTAACTGTATCTTAAAAAGCTTTAAGCTGCAAGCTTTTCGAGCGTATTTTCCCAACCTCCTGTTGAAAAATAGTAAAACAAGCGTTTCTATGCCCAAACCCTTATTCAGCAAGACTTACATCCTTTTTTTTCTGTTAGGCGGTTGGGAAATTGGTCTCAATTAAGTTGCAACTAGATGATAAGATGGCGCATTAGCTCCACTCCCGGGATAGGGGGCACGCATTCTGCAGGCGGGCGTGGAACAAACCGACAACGCCAGTGATTTTCCACGTTCCCTTTCCTCCTGCTGGAGTCGGCCCATCCCGTTCGCTCAATTAGAGCGAAAAAGGGATCATCCTATCTCTCAATACACTCTGTACTAAAAGCATAAAAGTCAGTGTACCAAAAGTCGCGGTCACAAAAGCTTAACAGAGTAGGTTAGTTCAACAAAATAAAGGATATGTATGTTCAATAATAGAACTGATTGTCAGGAGGTGTTAGGGTTGAGAGCTGTATTTCTAGACCGTGATGGAATTATTGGAGGCACTGGAGATGGAATGCATCCATTTGAATTTACTATAATTAAATTTTCTATCCCTGCAGTCAAATTTTTAACAGTATGATGGACGGTTAAATCGTGATAAAAAAATTCAGTACGCTTTCTTAAACCAAAATAGAAGATGAAAAAAAACAGTAGCATTGATTACTCCCGAGAGGATAACATACATGACATGCCGTGGTTCTGCCCAAACTTCTAGAATGAATGCATATGGAATGGCACACACGATTCCCATGGCAGAATAAAGGCTTAATTGAAAAACGTATCCCTCTTTATCCACCTTCTTTACAATCCAACGATCCACCACATAAGAAAATAAAAATCCCCCTACAACGATTGCAGGTAGTATGAAATGGACGATTGCGATGAAATAGAAAAGAAAATCATAATAATAATCACTTAACGCGGAAAAGACAAACGCAGCTGGAGTCCCCACCAATAAGATGGTTAGACATGAAGCAAAGAAACGTTTTAAAAATGCAAACTCCTCGATTTCGCGATAAACATTCAATGTATTTACCTCCTGTCTGATCGCTAAAATCAATGAATTATCTTATCATTTATTTTAAATGAATGGTTATATTTCGTAGCTCGTGCGTTTTCATAAGCTCTTATTTTTTTAACAATTCTCTTATGCGTAAGTCTATCTTTTAAGCATAGAAAATTCAAGAAATTTCCCAAATGCATTTTTACTGATGTGCATACTTTCTTATGGTTCTAGTGTTCTAGAAGTAGGGGTTCTTGAAGGGTTTCCCAATCCAGATACGCAACGAGAAAGAAATATCAAAGAGGGGACACGTTATTTAGATGTCACCTACGATTTTTTTTAAAGAAACAAATTGTGAGGTGACTACTGAGCCAATGGATGATTTTGGGGAAGCTCGATTATTTACAGTGATAGATCCATTTGGCTACGAGTGGCAAATTACGCAAGTAGTTAACGTGATGACCCCTAATGAGCAGAAAGAGGCTGGAAAAAAGGTATGGGGAATCGATGATTAAGTTCACTAACGCTTCTATTAGCCGTTTCATCATAACTAAAGTGGGCAAACAGTTCGATATTATCATCGATAGAAATCCCCGGTACAACCTCCATTGTACCGGGGATTTTAACATTTATCCAATACTACCTTCCATCTCGAACTTGATGAGGCGGTTCATTTCAACTGCATATTCCATCGGCAGTTCCTTCGTAAATGGCTCGATGAAGCCCATGACGATCATTTCAGTCGCTTCCTGCTCTGAAACTCCGCGGCTCATCAAGTAGAAGAGCTGATCCTCGGAAACCTTGGATACGGTTGCCTCATGCTCAAGTGTAATATTGTTGTTCAAAATTTCATTGTATGGAATCGTATCTGAGGTTGACTCATTATCCATAATCAATGTATCGCATTCGATTTTTGATTTTGAACCGTCAGAACGGCGTCCGAAGTGGCAAATGCACGATACGTCACTTTACCGCCGTGCTTGGAAATCGATTTGGACACGATCGTCGATGAACAGTTCGGCGCAAGGTGTGTAACCTTTGCTCCTGCATCCTGATGCTGCCCTTTACCGGCAATGGCAATAGAAAGGATCGTTCCTTTCGCTCCCTCGCCTTTCATGATCACTGCTGGGTATTTCATCGTTAGCTTCGAACCGATGTTACCGTCCACCCATTCCATCGTTGCATTCGCCTCAGCGACTGCCCGCTTCGTGACCAGGTTGTAAATATTCGGTGCCCAGTTTTGAATCGTCGTGTAGCGGCAATAAGCATCCTTTTTGACGATAATCTCAACAACCGCACTGTGAAGTGAGTTCGTTGAATACACCGGTGCCGTGCAGCCCTCGACATAGTGAACGGAGCTGTCTTCATCCGCAATAATAAGCGTTCGCTCAAACTGGCCCATATTTTCTGAGTTAATTCGGAAATAGGCCTGAAGCGGTGTATCTGTTCTGACTCCCTTTGGCACATAGATGAATGATCCGCCGGACCAAACAGCAGAGTTTAGCGCTGCAAATTTGTTGTCCGTTGGCGGGATAACCGTACCAAAGTATTTTTTGAACAGCTCTTCATGCTCCTTCAAGGCTGTGTCCGTATCCATGAAAATAATCCCCATTTCCTCGAGATCCTCTTTCATATTATGGTAAACAACCTCTGATTCATACTGAGCAGAAACGCCGGCGAGATATTTTTGTTCTGCTTCCGGAATTCCTAATTTATCGAACGTATTTTTAATTTCCTCTGGAACTTCATCCCAAGACTTCTCTGACTTCTCAGATGGCTTGACATAATAGGTAATATCATCAAAGTTAAGCTCTGACAAATCACCGCCCCATTGTGGCATTGGCATGCTATAAAATCTTTCCAGCGATTTTAGCCTAAATTTAAGCATCCATTCAGGCTCATCCTTCATGCGCGAAATTTCCTTCACGATTTCAGGCGTCAATCCACGTTCTGAACGGAAGATTGACACATCGCGATCCGAAAACCCATATTTGTATTCGCCGATATCAGGCATTTTTTTTGCCATCGGAAACCCTCCTTAGTTTTTTTTCCTTCTTGCTAGAATCGTGATCATGTAGCCCTTTTTCCATGGCCTTCCATGCCAGTGTAGCACATTTGATTCGAGCCGGAAACCTAGATACTCCTTGCAATGCTTCAATATCTCCCAAATCAAACCGCTCTGCATCGTAGTCATTCCCTAACATCATATCGGAAAAAAATTTCAGACATTGCTAATGCTTCCTTCGGAGTTAAACCTTTACGGCTTGAGTCATCATCGATGCAGATGCCAGGCTTATTGAGCAGCCCTCTCCGACAAATTTAGCATCGGCCACTTTTCCATCTTCCATTTTCATTTGAATTTGGATCCGATCGCCACATGTCGGGTTATTCATATTCACAGTGAGCGTATCCTCTTCAAACTCTCCGCGGTTTCGCGGTTTTTTTATAATGGTCCATGATCACTTGCCGATACAGTGTATCAAGGTTATTAAAAGACATCACCGAAGTACTCCTTTGTTTTGACTAATCCAGAGGCTAAAGCATCCACGTCGTCTTTAGTATTGTACAGATAAAAGCTCGCCCGTGCAGTCGCTGTGACATCGAGCCATTTCATCAGCGGCTGTGCGCAATGATGACCAGCGCGAACGGCAATTCCTTCTGCATCTAGGACAGTAGCAACATCATGCGGATGGACGTCATCCAAATTAAATGTGACAAGACCGGCACGCTTTTCTGGACCGTAAACTGTGAGTCCGTCGATTTCCGCGAGTCGATTAAGTGCATAGTCCACCAATTCATGCTCATGCTGCTCGATGTTATCTAAACCAATCTCAGTCAAAAAGTCAATCGCGGCACCTAGACCAATCGCTCCGGCAATAATCGGAGTTCCACCTTCGAATTTCCACGGCAATTCTTTCCAAGTCGATTCATACAAACCGACAAAATCGATCATCTCACCGCCAAACTCAATCGGTTCCATCGCCTCTAGCAAGTCCTTCTTACCATAAAGAACGCCAATCCCGGTCGGTGCTCCCATTTTATGTCCCGACAGCGCATAGAAATCGCAATTAAGCTCTTGCATATCGATCTTCATATGAGGGGCAGCCTGCGCCCCATCAACAACGAGCACTGCCTCGTTTGGTGCGCTATTTCAGCAATTTCCTTTACCGGATTGACAGTGCCGAGAACATTTGAGACGTGGGCAATGGCAACAATTTTTGTTTTTGCTGTCACCGTCTCAGCAACATCAGACAAAGTAATCGTCCCGTCTGGCTGCATCGGAATATATTTTAACGTCGCACCCTTCGCTTTAGCCAACTGCTGCCACGGGATGATATTACTATGATGCTCCATCGGAGTAATGACGATTTCATCGCCTTCTCCAACCTCAGCACTCCCATAGCTTGAAGCAACGAGGTTTAGCGCTGCTGTCGTCCCGCGCAGAAAAACAATTTCCTGCGTAGAACTTGCTCCAATAAAGGAACGGACCTTTTCTCGCGTACCCTCGTAAGCTTCTGTTGCCAATGTTCCTAACGTATGGACGCCGCGATGAACATTGGAGTTATACCGCCGGTAATAATCGTCCAGCTTCTGAATAACGATTTCAGGCTTTTGCGACGTAGCGGCACTGTCCAAATAGACAAGCGGATTCCCATTAACCTTTTGCTCCAGAATCGGAAACCGCTTTTTGAGCTCTTTGGCATCCATTAGTTAACTTTCCTTTCAATCGCTTCGATTAAACGATCTTTTACCGATTCGACCGGAAGCTCATTAACAACCGGGGCTAGGAAGCCATGAATGATGAGGCGCTCCGCTTCTTTTCGCGGAATACCGCGACTCATTAAATAAAACATTTGAATCGGATCGATTCGGCCAACAGAAGCAGCATGGCCTGCCGTTACATCGTCTTCATCGATTAACAAAATCGGGTTCGCATCGCCACGCGCTTTTTCACTTAGCATCAGGATGCGTTCGGTTTGCTCTCCATTCGATTTCGTAGCGCCGTGTTCGATTTTTGAAATTCCGTTAAAAATCATCGTTGCGGCCCCAGTCATGACCCCATGCTTCAAAATTTGCCCGTCAGAATGCTTCCCGTGATGAATGACTTCCGTCGTAATATTTTGCTTCTGTGAGCCACGCCCAACGGAAACTGTTTTTGTATCAGCCGTTGACCCTTCACCAATTAAATGAGTCGTATTTTCTGATACCGTATTTCCATCATTCATCTGTCCTAATGCCCACTCTACTCGGGCATCGCGATCAATATAGCCCCGGCGGACGACATAGGTTGTTACTTCGCTGGAAAGATTGTCTACCGCCCGAATGTAACCTTTGCTCCAGGTGCAGCGTACACTTCTGTTACAATATTTGCTACGCCTTCTTGAACGCCGTAAGATACGTAATTTTCGACATACGTTACAGAGCTGTTTTCCTCAGCGACTAATACAACATGGTTAAAAAGACCAGCCCCCTCTGTTTCCAGCGAGAATACTGCCTGCAAAGGAAGCTCAACACTTACTCCACGCGGAACGTAGATAAAGGCTCCTCCGTTGACTAGCGCTGCATGCAATGCAAGCAGACGGTTCTCATTTACTTGCACAGCTTCGCCGAAGAAATATTTTTTTCAGCAGTTCACCATGCTCTCGAACGGCCGTTGCAAAGTCAGTGAATATCACACCTTTGTCAGCAAGCGCGCTGTTTAATTTTGAAAAAACAGCTGTTGAATCTTCCTGAACAAGTACATTCTGCTCGTCTGATTCTTCGCCAAGCAACGCCCGTAGCTCTTCCTTAAGCTCAGCTGCAGTCTTGACTGCTTTCTTATTCGATGCTTCGATTTTGAAGTTCGTAAACTCCATTTATCAATCTTCGTTTTATCCGGCTTTGGCAAAGGGAGAATACCCGCTTGCTCTAACCCTTGTAAACGCAGTTCCCGAAGCCATTGTGGCTCATTTCGTTCAGCTGAAATAGCTTCAACCTGCTTTTCGTCAAACGCTAATGTTGTTTCAACTGCCATACATACCCACCCTTTACTGTTATTTCTTCTTGGAAAAACCTTAGTAACACCGACAGATCCAATCGCTTTTTTTCTTGTATTAGACCGGGGAAGCAAAGGTCTAGTGCTTTTTGCTCCCATACTCACTGCAAGGAGAATTACGCCTCTTGATTCACTCTTTCATCTTCAATCCCAAGCTCTTCCTTAATCCAGTCATAGCCTTCTGCTTCAAGACGTTCTGCCAGTTCTGAACCGCCCGATTTAACGATTCTTCCTTGCATCATGACATGAACCTTGTCAGGTGTAATGTAATTCAACAAACGTTGGTAGTGGGTAATAATTAGGCAGCCAAAATCCGAACCGCGCAAAGCATTAATTCCTTTTGAAACGACTTTCAACGCATCGATATCTAAACCAGAGTCGATCTCGTCAAGAATGGCAATTTTGGGCTCAAGCATGAGTAGCTGCAAAATTTCATTTCGCTTTTTCTCTCCACCAGAAAAGCCTTCATTTAAATAACGCTGTGAAAACGATTGATCGATTTCTAATAAATCCATTTGTTTATCGAGAGTACGGATAAACTTCATTAAGGAAATTTCATCGCCTTCTTCACGGTTCGCATTGATAGCCGAACGCAAGAAATCGGCATTTGTAATTCCGCTCACTTCACTCGGATATTGCATCGCAAGAAATAAACCCGCTTGAGCACGTTCATCTACTTCCATTTCCAACACATCTTCGCCATTTAAGAATACAGAGCCTTCTGTAATTTCATACTTAGGATGTCCCATAATAGCCGATGCTACCGTTGATTTACCTGTTCCGTTTGGTCCCATTACGGCGTGAATTTCTCCACCGTTTATTTCAAGATCGAAACCTTTCACAATTTCTTTCCCCTCAATTGAAACATGTAGATTCTCAATTTTTAAAAATGGCGTTGACATGAATATAACCTCCAATATTATCACGCTACTTTAGCGTACATTTAATCTGAATTGAGTATTCTCAATCTATTCTCATTACAATCTTATAACAAATCTATTATATATTCAAGCAGCTGCCTAAAGAGTTTGTACAACCTTTAAAAAGCTTAAACTGCTAAATATGACCGTAAATAAGGCTTGTTATCATACAATTCCGGTTGCGCCATTTGAACGTCCTCGCTCGCTTCCCCTACCGATGAGCCAAAACAAAGAGTCTTAGAAACAAATGAATGAAAAAAAGCAGAGCGGCTCAACTGAACGCAATCTGCTTTTTTTTATATTTAATTCCCAGAGGCTGTGGCAACCAATCGATGGCTTGCTTTATACTCCGCATCACGCGCCTTTTCAACTTCAAGACGTTTTTCAAGGTTTCGACAATATTCCGCATAACCAACTCCGTGCGACTGATGCATTGCCTTTTCCATTTCATTCGTATGTGTTGCCTTAATTGAATGGATAATCAACCATTCCTTTCTTCGTTTTTTACCACGGTTCAAATCGTAACACGAAATAGAGAAGCAGCCAACTGAGATATAACCGACTCTCAGGTCTTATATGCAGTTCTCTAACGGTCACCAACCATCAGAGAACTTGCATCTACATATCCTCTTATTTGCACAATATTCTTCCTGCACCAAACCTACTGTGTGTGTTGCGTCTGCCCTTCATTGAATTCGCTGATCGCTTCTAGCACAAGGGTTACTCCTTGACTCATTGCCGCCCCACCTCCAAACCCGGCAGCAACGCTAAGCGCTTCAAGAATTTCTTTCTCTTCCGCTCCCTGATCGCGGCAAGCTTTCGTATGGAAAACGATGCAATACTCATCCTGAGCTACGACACTGATGGCTAAGGCTATGAGCTGCTTCTGCTTTTCTGAAAGCTTGCCTGGGGCGAAGCATGCTTCCGTAAATGCATTGTATTTCTTTGCAATTTCCGGCATTTTCTTTCTGAACTTACCGATTCCTTCCTTATATTCCTGTAATACCATTTTAATGGGGCCGCTCTCCTGCTGATTATCTGTTGTCATATTTATGCTCCTTCCAGTTCAATCGCACGATCAGTATCTGTCATGAGAGATGGTTTCATGCACGCAAAGAAGCTCATGTATAAGCTTTTTTGCTACCCACTCCTTACGTTGCTATTTCCGTTTCGTGCTCAAACGTTTGAACCGGTGGCAATATATCAAAATCATGCATACGATTCGTACAAGTGCGAAACGTTCTATCATTAGAATGTTTCGAATTCTCAAAATCAAGTTATTTAATATTGGATACAATCCGTACGGTTCGTTCCAGGAATGAGTATTTATTCGAATATTTTGGGTAGCTCCTGCAAATAACGAGCTAGCTTTTCGTGTGATTGCTGATCATTTTTCGCCAAAAATACGTTTTTTTGCTCGATCGAAAGACGATACTGCCTCGGAACGTTTCCTCAATCCGACATACGCGGCCCCTACCTGAAAGTATAGTTCTCCCAATAAATAAAACGATTCCAATTCCAGCAGCAGGGTTATTCCTTTTTTACCATAAAACAAGGAATCGTGATATTGCTCAATTTCGTGGAGCGATTTTGACAAATTATAATATATTCTCGTTATAATTCTTCGGTCATATTTCATAATCACACGGTTTTCTAAAGTTAAGATGCTTTTAAACGTCGCAATTCCTTCATCAAACAATTCCTCTTCACACATTATAATCGCTTTACTGTTTAATATTTCAATATCTTGATACGTTGGGTAATTTGAGGAACTAAGTTTCAAGGCATCGTTAACGTGGTTCAAGGCTTGTTCATAATTTTGATCTAAATAATAACTGAGAACGCTTCATGCCATTTAAGAAACTGTTGCTCTTTATAATTTTTGAAAACAGGGTGGATTTTTAATCGGTTTATATGCCTTCTTACCTCATAATAATTTTTATTTCTCACTTCTTTTCTGACGCTTGCAATACTGTCTTGGATAAAGCTGTATTGAGCTGTCGGATTCTTTCGATAAAATATCCAGGTTCCACCCTAGCTTTAACGCCATTTGAATTAATGTGTGCACGTACGGGCTTATTTCTCCTTTTTCTATTTTACTGATCTGGGATTGACTGCAAATCCCCTGCGCAAACTCCTCCTGAGTATACCCTAAGGACTGTCTTAATTCTTTGATCGCTTCTCCGAGATTAATAAACATAGTTTTACTCCTTAATATATTCTTAGATGAATATGATAAAAAGTTAGCCCAAGCTATCATCATCATTATAACGTATGAACTGCAAAAATCGTTAATATTTGTAAATTCATCTATCCAACATTTGAATTACAATCTTTATAATAATAATTTTCTTAATGTTAGAAAAGCGAGGTGTGAATAGTGATTAAATTGTTATCCGGATTGTTAATCGCTTCATCATTACTGCTTTTTTTCTCCTTCGGTCGACTTATTGAGCTCATCAATTGTACTATCTCCTCAAATTTTTGAATACGAGCATTAACCTACAAGGGAGGTGATACATATGAAAAGGCAAGAATGCTAGCACTTTAATGGCATTGAAAAAAAGTGCGTGGGATTCCCCCGCACTTTTTCCACATTAATTAATGAATGAGGTGACATGATGAAAAACATTCCTTATGAGGAGATCCCACAGTTATGGAACTTCTTTTATCCGATTGCCGGTAACATCAATCAAACTCAAGACGAGGCTGAAGCCATCGCCAAAAAGTATTTAGCTGAAGAGCTCGATGAAAAAGACGGCTTGAATAGCCTTTACTTACACATCCCATTTTGTGACACGATCTGTACATTTTGTCCATTTATAAAAACGACAAACTATGCGGATAAATTAGAACCATACTTGGATGCATTAATTAAAGAAATCAAAATGGTCTCCTCGTCTCCGCGCATGAAAAACAAGAAAATTGATGCCGTTTATATCGGGGGCGGCACACCCTCTGTCTTAAAGCCTGAGCAAATATTGAGATTAGGTGAGGCCATTACTAGTCATTTTACTTTCGCCGATGATTATGAATGGACTTTTGAGTGTGCAGCTCTGACAGCAACAGAAGATCGAATAAAAGCGATGGCCGAAGCAGGAGTCAATCGCGGAAGCTTCGGTGTACAAACCTTCAATGAAAAATATAAAAAAATGTTCAACTTGCAATGGACTTTAGAGCAAGTTCAGCAAACGAGCGATTTAATGATGGCTTATTTTAACGCCTGTAACATGGATCTTCTCTACCATTTACCGGGACAAACTGAAGAAGAGTTACTTGAGGATATCGAGCATTCGATTGCCTTAAATACATCAAGCATCGATGTTTATCCACTAGAATACTTAGCCACCTCTAAAGCGTTTTTAAAGAAAATTAATACGAATAAATTGGAAAACCCTCCTACCCCTTTGCAAAAAATAAAGCAGAATGAGCTCATATACGAAAAACTGAAAAATTCCGGGTACTTCCAAAATTATGTTTACACATTTACTAAACACAATGCTAAATATAAGCGCTTTAAATTTAGTGAAACGATTTATGGTGGCTATGAAGATGAATTTATTGCACTTGGCGTTGGAGGTCGTTCGACAGTCCGAGGATTAGCTTATGACAATACTTCTCATATTCAAACGTATATTGAAACGGTCAATGCCGGCAAGCAGCCTGTCGCAAGAGCTATTGAATACGACGCCTTTGAAAGGGGTTTGATCTTTTTTTTCCGAAAAAGATGGAAATCTCAAAAGATTATCTTCATCAATATGGCTTGGATAAAGCCTACCAACAAAAGTTTAACGAGTTGGAGAACAAAAGGTTAATTAGACAAGAAAGTGAGCGGATTGTTTTAACTGACGAAGGTAAAGTATGGTTTGCCAATATTATGGTCGACCTTATTCCTGAGGAGCAAAGAGGGAAACTTGACCAAGTGATAGGCACAATTCAAAAAGCAAAAAAATTGGCATGAGGAATCGAAGGTTTTAGAAGCGATGAACTAGCGAGAAAAAAATAAGAGGGAGATTAGCAGTCTTCCTCTTTACAAAGCGAGGGAACCGGATGTCTACATCAATTTGGAAAAACAAAAATTTTACCATGCTGTACTTTGGTCAGCTTTTTTCCGTGTTTGGAGACTGGATAAAAACGGTGACATTAATTGCTTTTATTTACTACATAACAAACGATGCAAGAACGACTGGATTATTATTTGTATTAGTAATCATTCCCCAGATCGTTGTTTCTTTCTTTGCAGGCCCCCTGATCGATAAATACAATAAAAAAACGTTTAATCATATTTTTAGATATGGTAAGATTTGTATTAGGATTAGCACTCGTCTATGCAGCTTACATTGAGCATTTATTGATGCTACTGACCATTATTTTCGTTACAAATATTTTTTCAGCTATCTTTATACCAACACGCTCTGCCTTTATTCCGCGGATCATTAACAAAGATCATATTGTTAGCGCTAATAGTGCAATACTAATTAGCTTTAATGTAATGATGGTCGTGGCAACTGCTATTGGAGGCATTCTTTCTGAGCTTTTTGGTGTCCTTCCAATTCTGCTCGCTTCAGCCATTACATACTTCATTGCCGGATTATTCATCATGCCTATAAACTTCAGCTCTGAAAAAAAAGGCAAAACTCCTTTCAGTTACTGGCACGATTTGAAAATAGGCTTTCAATCAGCCATTTCATCCAATCAATTAAAAAGCACGTTTATCCTCAACTGTACAAGGGATTTCGTCTTAGGTGCAGTCAATGTGATGTTTAATGCGATCATTCTCACCGTTTTTCTTGCAGGAGAAACAGGGATTGGCTTCGGATATGCAGCAACCGCTTTGGCTTATGTTGTTATAGGCTTAGTCATTAAAAAGCGCTTAAAGGTCGCTACGCTTTCAAATGTTAGTCAATTTGCCAGACTTTCGCTCGTATTGAGCATCTCATATGGAATTTTACTAGCCTTTGGCTTTTCTGCAAATTCGTTTATGCTGTTCCTGCTTCTCGTATTTTTAATGAATTTACCGCAAGGGACGATGAATATATTATTTGAATCCAGTGTCATGTACAACGCAAAGGACGAGCAGAAAGGGAGAGTTTTTTCACTCTTAATGACAGTAACGAGACTAGGATACTTAGCCGGATTATTATTTTACATGCTCCTTGGTGACTCACTCCCTTTAACGGCATTTGGCTGGATATTATGCGCATTGCTAAGTGTAGTTGGGATCGTGAACTACTATATGTATAAAGCGACAGACCGTTCGCTTAAAGAAAAACAAGTCGGATAAGGAGGGGAAAGGATGGTTGACTATCAATCGCTAATCATGTACTGGAAAAACTCTAGGGAACGAACGTTAAGATATATCAAAGAAGCACCCTTACAGCTGATGAGCTATAAGCCTAATGATGGCTCGTTCTCTTTTATCAGGCAAGTGCTCCACATCATTAGCTGGGAAAAAATCATGTTTTCAAGACTGCTTGACCCGCTCCCTTTAAAGGATGAAATAACTGAAGCGGAAATAAAAACTAAGCAAGAATTAATTCAAATGGTCGTAGACACTACAAAGGAAACCGAGGTTAAAGTACAAAGCTTTACCTCTGAAATGTGGAAGAAAGATATTTTCATCGACAATCACCCCGTACCGTTTATCGATGTCTTTTTAGAGTTAATCGAACATGAGGCTCACCATCGCGGGCAATTGGTCGTGTACTTCCGGCTAACGGATCACAAGCCTCCCGATTACATTGCAGATAATCAAGAACAGGCGTTGCGAGTACGGCCACATGTAGATACATTATTGTACGGCCCTATATATGGATAGCCTTACAGCTATTAATCAGCGGCAACAAAAAAAAGCTCCATTATCAGAAAGGTTCGCAAAAAAAAGCCCTGGCCGCTAGACACTAATAAGAGCCTTCAGTTGCGGAGACTTCTATTCTCCCAAAATAAGAGCTGCTGATCGAACAAGATCAACAGCTCTTTTTATTATTCGGTTACCGGAACAACGGCTTCGTCATAGTTATCAAGAATAAATTGTTGAATGTCTTCTGAACGCAGGACTTCTACTAATGTTTGAATTTCTTCGCGGTCTTCATCGCCGCTCTGGACAACAATTAAATTGGCAAACGGATTGTCTTGATCCCCGGATTCTATTTCAATTGCATCCTCTGCTGGATTCAAATCGGCTTCCATCGCAAAATTGGAGTTGATTAAGACAGCGTCTCCTTCACCGTTCAAATAGCTTGAGGCAATAAGGCGGGCTCGACCCGGTCGTTAAACGAGAGGTTTTTTGGATTTTCGATAATATCATCCAAGCTTCCATGGAAGCCAATTCCCTCAGTTAATGTAATTAACCCCTTTTCCTCTAGCATAGCAAGCATACGGCCGTGATCAGCTGTCGAGCTGCTCATGATGATTTCGGCTCCGTCAGGAAGCTCGTCAAGACTATCGTACTCTTGTGAATAGACGCCGATCGGTTCAATATGAATGCCGGCCACTGGAACGAAGTCATAGCCATTTTCTTCGATTTGATTTTCAAGATAAGGTAAGTGTTGAAAATAGTTAGCGTCAATATCGCCTTCATCAAGCGCAATATTCGGGATGACATAGTCTTGGGCAATCGTAATATCCAGTTCAATACCTTGCTCTGCCAACAGCTCCTTCGCCTCCTCCAAAATTTCCGCATGAGGCACGTTGGAGGCACTGATTTTCAGTGTTGTTAGCTCAGCTGCCGTTTCATCTTGCTCGCCTTCTCCAGTGTCACCGTTTGACTCTGTTTCCTCCTCGGTAGACGTTCATCAGCTGTTCCACAAGCGACTAAAGATATGGCCAAAGCCCCGCTTCCGATCGTACGTAAAAATTTGTTCATTTCCTCCATCTCCTTTACCTTTTGTCTGTCATTCGTGTGAAATAATCACCGATCCATTGAATGATAAACACGATGATTAAAATCATAATTGTTGCCACTAGTGTCACGTCATTATTCGTGCGCTGGAACCCTTCAATATAAGCCAGATCTCCAAGACCTCCGGCTCCGACAACGCCAGCCATGGCAGTATAGCTGACAAGTGCGATCGCCGTCACTGTAATTCCAGAGATCAAAGCGGGCTTCGCTTCAGGTAGAAGTACTTTCCAAATAATTGTCCCATTGGAGGCTCCCATTGCCTGAGCGGCTTCGACGACGCCTTTATCAACCTCTCGCAGAGCAATTTCTACCATTCGTGCGTAAAATGGGGCTGACCCTAAAATAAGAGCAGGTAATGCCGCTTTGGCACCAAGCATCGTTCCGACTAAAATTTTCGTCAGCGGGATTAACAGGATAATTAAAATAATAAACGGAATCGATCTGAAAATATTCACATAAGCTGCTGTAATCGTAAAGGCGATCCGATTTTCCCACATATTCCCTCTAGCAGTTAAAAAAAGCAGTAACCCGAGCAAAATGCCGAGTACGGCTGTTGCCACGACTGAAATGGATGTCATAAATAAAGTTTCAACTGTTGCTTGCCATAGGCGATCCCAACGAACATTCGGTAACAGTGTTTCAATCACGATGGATCACCTCTACTTCAACTTGCTTTCCTTTGATGTAATCAATCGCTCGGTCAATTTCGCCAGAATCACCTGTTAAGCCAATAAACAATGTCCCATAGGAGCCGTCTTGAAACTTAGTAATCTTCCCTTGCAAAATGTTCACATCTACTGCAAACGTTCGAATCATATCCGAAATCAGCGGCTGCTCAACCCCTTCTCCAACAAAGGTGAGCTGAATCACTCGATCTTGAGGATGACCTTCAAATAACTGGGTGATCGTATCAGTCGTTTCTTCAGGCTCCGTAATTTGCTTTAAAAATTCCTTTGTCATCTCTTTTTGCGGATTTCGGAAAACCTCGAGAACAGGCCCTTGTTCGATCACTTTCCCGGCATCCATAACAGCTACCCGATGAGCAATTTTACGAATGACATGCATTTCATGAGTAATAAGGATGATCGTCAGTCCCAGCTGCCGATTGATATCGACGAGTAGATCGAGAATTGAATCCGTCGTTTTCGGATCGAGTGCTGAAGTCGCCTCATCGCATAACAGTACTTTCGGATTATTCGCTAGCGCCCGTGCAATGCCAACCCGCTGCTTTTGTCCACCGCTTAGCTGCGAAGGATAGCTCTCACCACGCCCTTCCAGCCCAACTAATCGGAGCAGCTCATTGACTCGCTCAAGCCTTTTCTCCTTACGTACACCTGCGATTTCTAAAGGAAAGGCAATATTTTCTTTCACTGTTCGAGACCATAACAGATTGAAATGCTGAAAAATCATCCCGATTTTTTGTCTTTCTTTGCGCAGCTGCTGATTGGATAAAGCTGACAACGCTTGTCCTGCAACGACAACCTCCCCGCTACTCGGACGCTCCAACATATTCAACATGCGAATTAACGTACTTTTTCCAGCTCCGCTATATCCGATCACGCCAAAAATCTCGCCTTCTTCTATCGTTAGATCAACGCCGTCTACTGCCGTCACCGGGCCGTCTTTTGTCGCAAACACCTTCTGGATGCCACGTAACGAAATCATCTTCGCTCCCCTACTTTCCACAGAACAAGTAAAAAAACCTTTCCGCCTCAGAAGACGAGAAAGGTTTTGGTTATACGTCCTTTTCTCATCTCCCAAAGCCGATACTTTGCAGGATTTAGCACCTTCTTAAATGGTAAGATCCACTTAACGGTTGCCGCTTCATCGGGCCAGTCCCTCCACCACTCTTGATAAGAGTATGATTTTGTCCGTTCCATATTCACTGAATGAATCATAGCAGATCAAAAAAAATGCTGTCAATACTAGATTACCACTGAAATTGGTGCTACTTCTATCTACTCCCTTTTAATAGAAAAGAAGAAATAAGCTTATGACGGCGAGCAGTAGAACTTGAGAAACAATTGTGGATAAAGCTTTATTTAAGTTGGTAAATCCCACCGGTCAAAGATTTAGAAGCTTCGTCACCCCTTCTATAGTAGAGAAAGCAACACAGTTGCACCGACTAGCATTACCATCGACGAATCAAATCACCTAGCGACCGGTGCTCAATCGTTAAATTTCCTCGTTCCGATTTACTGTCTATTTCAGCAGTAGCGTCGACAAATCATAAAAGAGAGGCAGCTGCCTCTCTTTTAGTCTTCGCTAATCATCTCTTCATAATCTTCTGCTGACATCAGATTGTCGATTTCGTCAGAATCAGACGGTTCTACGGCGATCATCCACGCCTTTTCGTACGGTGATTCATTTACAAATTCTGGAGAATCATCGAGCTCTTCGTTCACTTCGACGACCTTCCCACTTACTGGCGCATAAAGCTCAGAAACCGTTTTGACCGATTCTACACTGCCGAAGGGCTCGTCCGCTTCGATTTCATCGCCCACCTCAGGAAGCTCGACAAAGACGATATCTCCCAGCTCAGATTGAGCAAAGTCGGTTATTCCGATACGCACCTTGCCATCCTCTGTTTTTACCCATTCATGTTCTTCCGAATACTTCAGTTCCTTCGGTAAATTTGTACTCATGTTATCCCTCCGTCATTTTTCATTCTGACCCTATTATACCCGTTTTTCAAGCGAAACGAAATGACTCATTTCCATGCTTGCTCAAATTGTTCATCTTTAAAGCCAAGCGTCACCTGTTTGCCATCCGTTGTAAGCGGACGCTTAATTAGCATCCCGTCTGCTGCAAGAAGCTCAAGCTTTTCATCCTCTGTCATCTCGGCAAGCTTATCCTTTAAACCAAGCTCTCGATACTTTTGCCCGCTCGTATTAAAGAATTTTTTTAATTCAATTCCACTCTGCCGGTATATTTTTTTCAGCTCGTCTTTTGAAGGCGGCTGCTCGACAATATGTATGGCATTGACTTCAATTCCTTGCTGGTCGAACCACTTCTTTGCCTTTCGACACGTACCGCATTTCGGATAATGATAAAAGGTTATACTCATTTTCTCAACCTCCTTTACCGTCATTATTACTTATTTTTAGACCGCTCTCAACATTTATGCTTATTTGAAGAATAGCTCCTATCCGCTGAATTCTACAGAAAGCTTGTCTCCGTGAGCTTAGAATGAAGACCTTGCCTCCTCCTAATGGGAGCAACCACCTTAGCTTTGCAGTGAACCGAGCCCATGTAGACTAAAGTACATAATCTACCTCCATAATATACATTTGACTCGAAAAATTTAAAAAGCCACACGACTCGGACACAAGTCATGTGGATCATTTCTAAGGCTTAATCAGCTTCCATATAACGTTCAAAGGCTGCTTCTTGTATTTCCATATAACGATCGAGCCCGATGTTATGGAGCTGCTCGACATAGCTGTCCCATTCACTAAACGGTTTACCTCCTGTAATAAACAGCGCTTCCGTTTCGTCAATGAAGGTCGTTAAATCGGACCCGGTGGAGTCTAAAAACCTTCTTTCCTCTTCATCAAAGCTAAAGCCATGCCAAATCTCATCTGGAAGGTATGGACGAGTTTTCTCACCTGCTTCGACTGCGTTTGGTAAGGCTTCTGAGCCTTGGAAGAAGTCTTGCTTGACAATCCCCGGATAGCTTCCTCCCAACCACGTGAAGTATTGGCCAATGCTTGATCCTGAGTAAGGCCGTCTGGATTGTCAAGAATTTCGTCCACGTAGACGTATTGTCCATCTTCCGTTTCCTCAAATGTCTCGCCTTCAATTCCCATGAAGAACAGCTTTGCCCCCTCATCGCTATAAAAGTAATCCATCCAGCGAACCGTCGCTTCTGGATGCTCGTTTTTATCGGTAATCGCAAATGAGCCGATATGGGCGAGAGGTGGTCTAATTTGCGATTGCAGACGATCGCCGTACGGTCCCTCCAACGGTGCAAGACCGACAAATTGCTCCTGATCCATAACGGCAATCGGGTTGCCAATATTAACTGCACCTAAAGCACCTGATGCACCTTTGGCATAAAACTCTGCTGTCTCATGCGTATAAATATCTTGATCGATTAAACCTTCGGCATACAGTTTGTGGACATATTCTAACACTTCTTTATACCGATCATCCGTGCGAATAAATCGCAATTCATTCGTTTCAGGATCCAAATCGATATAAGAATTACCTTGCCCTTTATTGCCAAGACCCCACGATCCTCTTAGCTGATTAACGATCCCGTTTACACTGCTGGCACTTAACGGTACTTCATTTCCCGAACCATCACCTAACAAATCCGTTTCTTTAACTGCCTTTAAATATTGATAGAATTCCTCTGTCGTTTCAGGTTCTTCCATCCCTAGCTCCTCCAACCACTCATCGTTAATCCAGAGCGGAAATCCGATAACTAAAGACAAGAATTCAGGATCATAGTACGTCGGGAAAGAATAAATATTCCCGTCCGGCATCGTTAACCCTCTTAGTAAGTCCGGATGATCGTCAAGGATTTTTTTGAAAATTAGGAGCGTGCTCTTCAATAAGATCGTTCAATGGGATTAATGTCCCTTGTTCTCCGTAACGCATTAAATCGGTCGTACTTAGCCTTGCCGTATAAAACGCGTCTGGATAATCGCCACTGGCTAATGACAAATTTCGCCTTTCTTCCAAACTATCAAACGGAATCAGCTGAAAATTAACGTCAATTCCTGTTTTTTCAGCGTAGGTTTGCCAAATCATCGTATCTTCAAAACTACTGCCGTTATTCGGTGATTTGCCGGTAAAAAAATGTAAGCTCAATTGGCTCGTCAACGATTGGGAAGCCTGATTCATTGAAATTGCTGCTACTCGTTTCTCCACCCGCTTCCTCTTCTACGTCAGAACCTGTTTCCGATTGACATCCCGCAACTAATAAGAGCGACATAAGGGCAATAAATGTACCCCACTTTTTTTTGAAACATGCTACTTCCCTCCAATTTGTTTTTTAGTAAAAAGGGCTGTTACTTATTCGCTCCGGTGTAGAGCGCACTAGACATTTGGGTATTGCTTCCTCAACAGAATTTGTCCCTTCCGTAATTCATTGTCCAGACGTTGAATCCCCTCCTCTCACTCTCAATCGTCATTTCCCCCCGTTTCGACTTCACGCTTCAAGGGTCCATAGGGAAACCGTTTTGGCTATCCCTTCAATGAACCGATCATGACCCCTTTGACAAAGAAGCGTTGCAAAAAAAGGATAAAGAATAAGCATCGGTAAGCTGGCCACAACGACGACCGCGTATTTAATACCTTCGACGCGTAATGCATGTGCATCTAAGGTTGAATCTGCAAGCTGAATCATGTCAGACATCTGATCTTGAATGAGCATTTCGCGTAAAAATAGCTGAAGCGGGTAGAGCTCCCGGTCGGTTAAATAAATTAACGCATCGAAAAACGCATTCCATTGACCGACTCCATAGAACAGGATCATGACAGCGATAACTGGCATCGATAACGGGAGAAGAATTCGGATTAAATATTGAATATTTGAACAGCCGTCTAATTCGGCAGATTCTTTTAGCTCTTCAGGAATATTTTGAAAAAAAACGTCCGAATGATAACGACATTGTAAACGGAGACAGCTCCTGGCACAATAATCGCCCAAATCGTATTTAGCATGCCTAAATCGCGTACTAGTAAATAAGTTGGGATCATCCCACCGCTAAAAAAACATCGTAAATACGAGAAAAATCGTTAGCACATTTCGCCCGTAGAAGTCTTTCCGCGATAACGGATAGGCCACCATTACGGACAACGCTAAGTTTAAGGCGGTGCCAAGCGTTGTGTATAAAAATGTGTTGCGAAAGCCTGTCCAAATGTCCTGATTGTTGAATACACTACGATAAGCATCGAGGGTCGCTCTACCGGTAATAGCCAAAGCTCTCCCCTAAGGACAGCTCCCGGTTCACTAAATGATGCACTCAGCACATAGATAAGCGGGTAGACGACAGCAATCGTAATGAGCGCAATAACGATATAAACCGTAATCCCGAATAGTCGGTCTCCATAGCTTTCCTTCAAAACAATCCCCCCTCACCATAAACTGGTTTTGCTCGTTTTTCGTGCTGTATAGTTGACAACGATGAGAATAAAGAAGTTAATCACTGACTCAAATAATCCAATTGCGGCGGAGTAGCTGTATTGTGCCCCAGCAATCCCCGTTCGATATATATGGGTCGCGATGACATCCGAGGATGACATGTTCAAGTCGTTTTGCATGAGAAAGACTTTTTCAAAGCCGACACTGACAAGGTTCCCCGTTTGTAAAATCAATAGAATAATAATCGTTGCTCGAATCCCTGGTAGGTTAATGTGCCAGATTCGCCTTAAGCGGCTCGCTCCGTCAATTTTCGCCGCTTCGTGCAGCTGCGGATCGATACCAGCTAGAGCAGCGAGATAAATAATTGAGCTCCAGCCCATCGACTGCCATACTCCGGAGAATACATAAGTCGTTTTAAACCAGCTCGGCTCAGTCATGAAACCGATCGGACCAATCCCAAGCCCATTTAGAAGCTGATTGATAAATCCGCTCGGCGATAAAAACAAAAACAGCATACCGACTACAACGACCGTTGACAAAAAAATGCGGTGCATAAGTAATTGTTTGCACAAAGCCTTTCGCAACCTTCAAGCGAATTTCATTGATTAATAACGCTAAAATAATCGGAATAGGAAAGCCGACCGCTAAATCGTACAAGCTCAACCCAATCGTGTTTTGAATTAACCGCCAAAAGTAAAAGCTATTAAAAAAAACCGGATAAAATGCTCAAAGCCTACCCATTCGCTGCCTAATATACCTTGATTGGCAACAAAGTCCTTAAAAGCGATTTGGACACCATACATCGGATAATACTTGAAGATTAGAAAGTAGATGACTACAGGCAAAACTAATAAATACAAATCCCAATTTTTCTTTATTTTGGCCCACCTGCGTTTCGGTTGCTGTAATACTACTGCCTCTGGCTTCGAATCAATCACCCTTTTCGCCATTATCTATCCTCCTTCTGTTGTTGAACTGCCTTATTCGTACCGCTTTCTCAATTCTCCATCGTTTCTCCCTTCCAAGCGTTGCTCCGTAACGTGTCGTAAATATCCTTAACCGAGCGACATGTATGTAGAGGCTTTTCCTTTGCTCCAATCAAGTCTTTCTCCGATGTGACACCGCTTTGTACGAGCACCGTATCAATGCCTAAGGCGTTCCCAATCGCAATATCGCTTGGAAGCGAGTCACCAATAATAACTGCACGCCCTTTCTCTTCCGCTATTTTTTTCAACAACACTTTTTGCATCCAACGAGAAGGCTTTCCGACTACCTCTGAGCCTTTTACGATGTCCGGATGATCGAGCACCCTTGCAAGCGAGCCTGTATCGATGAGAAACCCCTCTGAGCTTGGGCAAAGCATATCTCGATTCAACAAAATTAAGTCCGCTCCTTGCTGCAGCAAGCTGAACCCTTCCTGTAGCTCTGGATACGTAATACTCGGTGCCATCCCGAGCACGACATACGTCTTTCCACGACTTTTGTCAGTAACAGACTTGAGTATGTGAAAGCCCATTTGCTCCAGTTCCTGCTTAATCATCTCTGAACCGACTATGTACAGGCTAATTCCTTCCCGCCTCCCCTCGTCTAAATATTCTCCTAAGGCGAGAACAGGAGTAATCAATTGGTTACAATTGAGCTCCAATCCTATTTTATTTAAGTTCGTAGCCAGCACTTCTCTTGAGCTAACTGGGTGATTCGTCAAAAAATAGACGTCATTTCCGCGGTGATAGAGCTCCTGTACGAGCTCCTTTGCATATGGAATAAGCGCTTTTCCGCAAAGTAACGTTCCGTCTAAATCAAAAAAATAGTAATGATAATTTTTCATTGCTTGGTTTCTACTCCTTTCCAGGAATACAAAAAAACCCTAATCGAATAAAAGGAACAAGAAAGCTCTATTCCTCTTAACAATTAGGGTTGTCTCCGTTTATTCTCCACCCGAATATATAATTATGTTACAAAAATCAAAATCGATGAATAGTAACGCTCCTACGCTCCTCATGACCATAGTGTATCAGCGAAATGTAAAGCTAGTATTAAGACAGCTTAAAAAGTTGCAATACCGTTTGTCTTGCGCTCAACAGAAAAAATACGGTTGACCTTCCCCTTGCACGAGCGCGAAAAGCTAAAATCGGCTAAGTCTGTCAAAGCTGTCAGATTTCTTCTTTTCCACCTATTGCTGGGCTTGGGCCTCAAGGATTTTCGTTTCGGCATCCTCCGCCGTTTCTCTTAAAATTGTATTAATATCTATTCCTTCGGCTAATTTTTCGAGCGCACCGCCTTCATCGCTATAATTGACATATCGATCCCAAAGGCTTTGCTGGCCGTCATACTCCGCAGGTTCAAGTGCGAAGAACGCCTCGATGTTCTTTCCTTCATAATCGGGAATATCTGCACCGAATTGATCGAGCACCTCCTGATCCGTCAGCACTACTCCTGAACCCATTTCGCGTGCGATCTGTGTTTGATTTTCTTTCGATACGTATTCCATTAACACCTGAAACGCTTCGTCTTTATGATCGCTGTAATTCGATATAATCAACGGTGTCGTCCGTAATGGCGGATGAGTGTTTGGGTGCTCTTCCCACACTGGTAAAGGAACGAGATCCATATCCTTTTTGTATTCCGGGTCGCCCCAATCTTGCGATAAATAAATATGATATGCGACCGTCATCGCCACTTGTTTATAGGCAAAATCATACGATTTCATTGCCTCTGCCGGCATGCCTGGAATAGTTAAATATTCCTGCATCAGCTCAAAATAGCGTTGAAATCCAGGCTCAGTTGTCAACTGTACCTCCCCACTCTCAGGATCGGTCGCATTGATGGCGAGCTGATATAATGGATCACGGTGCGTCGCTGCCTGTGGATTAAAGGTTAAACCGATGTATTCTTCTCCATCCTTGTTGCTGTCATTCTGGCTGCCAAGTCGAGCGTTTCCTCCCATGTCATCGGCTTATCCGGATCAGGATACGGCTCGCCAAATAGATCGAACACTTCTTTGTTGTAAAACAAGGCTTTGTATGACGTTCCATCTGGGAATCCGACGATCCGTCCTTCCGAGTCGAGCGAGCGCAAAAAGCTGACAATACCCGGATTTAGCTCAGACAAATCAAACCCATGCTGTTCGATCAAATCGTCCAATGGGTAGATGAGCTCATATTCATTCATCATCCCTATATTGCTGCTGACAAAAATGTCGACGGGAACATTGTCGGCAAACAACGCCTCCAAATCGTCCCTTGAACCGTCAAACGGAACGTACTCGACCGTAATGTCAGGTCCTAAATTTTCGTTAATCAATTCAAAACGGCTGTCAAAAATTTCTTCACCCCAAGGCTGCGCAATTCGAATCGTCACAGCTCCGATGCTTCTGTAGTCGTACTGTCACTATCCTCTTCTAAACTAACCTCATCCTGGTTTGGACTACTCGCTTCTTCGTCATTTGAGCATGCTGATAAAAACAATAGAGCAGCGATAAGTCCGAGCGACAACTTCCATTTTATTTTCAATACGATTCCCCCTTATATCAATATCACTTTGCTTATGTCCGTTTTATTTGAATTGAATTTATCTAACAGTGACCGTATTTTCTTTATTTTCTTCATCCACGTTCCCGGCATAGAGCTGTTTAAACCGTTCCAGTTCGTTCACCGTACACCATACATTCGGGTACTGCTTCATTAGTAATATTTGTTTTTTTCGTATCCACTGGCCAAACGATCAGCTGTATTTCCTCTTCTTCACATTTTTGGACAAACGCATCGGTAATAAATTCAATTTTCATCGCTAAATATTTAGCATCAATTTGCTTCATATAAGGGAAAACCGCTGCGCTTGCACCACTAATAATGATACCAAGCTCGACCTCATCTGATAGCGTTCTAACGCGTTCTACGCATAGTGGTCAAATGAATTTATATAGACTTGCTCAACCATCCCGAATTGTTCAATCATTTCATAGGTCGTTTTTTTCGAGTCCGGGATACAGGTCACCTTGCTGCTTTAGCTCGACTGCTACTCGGATCTTCCCCTTCGCCAAAGCTAACGTTTCTTCCAAAGTTGGAACGGTTTCATTTTGCCGTATCGACAACTCTTTCAATTCTTTCAGCGTGTGATCTTTTATGAGCCCTGAGCCATCGGTTGTCCGCGTTACCGTTTTGTCATGCATAATGACTGGTACACCATCCTTGCTCAAATGGACATCAATTTCAAGATGAGAGTAGCCTAGCTCGATCGCCGCATGAAAGGCAGTTATTGTATTTTCCGGGTACTTGACGGGATAGCCTCGATGGGCGATTCCTTTCACTTTCATACATCGTCCGCTCCTTTATTTTTCGATTTTTACAGGTGTATGGTACTTAGCAGATTGATAGGCGGCCAATGCTACCTCCAACGCTTTCAATCCGTCATAGCCAGATACTGCAGGAGGTGTGGCCTCGGCAGCATTAGTTACAAAATCGCGAATGAGTGCGGCATTCATGTCGTCTCCCCAATAGCGATACTTGTAGCCTGTCGAATTGGAATATTCTTCGAGGTGCTGTCCGAATGTATCAATACTGATGCTCCCCTTTGTTCCGACTACTTCCATCGTAACGTCTCCCCACGTTGGGAAGCTTGCATTTCTTGACCAGCTACAGTCGAGCGAGGCGACAACTCCATTGCTAAATTCCATTGTTAGGATCCCGGCATCATCAATCTCAACATCCGAAAACGCTCGTTCAACCTCAGCATATACCTCCGTTACCTCAGCCTTCATCATGGACCGCATCACATCAACGACATGGACCGTATGATCAATAACCGCACCCCCTCCAGCTAATTCACGATTGACAAACCACCCCCCTGGATTTGTTCCGCGATTGGTTCCTTTTATCGCCAATATTTGTCCAAGTCTCCAGTGGAAACTAGTTTTGTCACTTCGACAATGGCTGGATGAAAACGGACAGGAAAGGCGATTTGTAGAATTACATTATGTTGATGACAGCGTTCAATCATTTCTACCGCATCCGGCTTGTTTGTCGCCAGTGGCTTTTCGCAAAGAATATGTTTGCCTGCATTGGCAGCAGCGAGTACATGCTCGTGGTGATAAACGTTTTCTGAACAAATAATGACTGCATCAATCTCTGTACTTAACAGGCTAGCTAATGACGAGTGATAGTCCGTCTCGTAGCGTTTTGCAGCTCTCTGCCTCGTTCCGCTTCCTCGTCATAAATACCTGCAATCTCTACATGTTCAAGTACTTTCAACGCCCTCGCATAGCTGGCGGCGTGCCCGTGTGCAAAGCTTACGATTCCAATTTTCAAGTGCTTCACCTCCTTTTTAGACATCGTTTAATAGGACTGGCTTTCCCGACATCATTGATTTGGTCACTGCGTTACTAAGACGAACCGCCTGCCAAGCATCCTCAGCTGTGACTAGTGGGGCTGCTCCACTTTCAATACAGTCAAGAAAATGTTTCAATTCACGCTTGTACGGGCTTTCCTGTAACGGACTCGCCGGAACGTGCACGCCATTTCCTAATACCGTCTCTTTGTTTTTTGTTAGTTGAACAGGCTTAGCTTTCATACTGTCGAAGGTGAGGATCCCCGTGTCCCTAGCTATTTCAAACGAGTACTGAAAGCTTTGATGCGCCCAACTTCCTTCAACATGGGCGATCATACCGGAACGAAAGCGCAGCGTAGCTAAAACGTATTCCTTCCGCCCGTCATTTTCCTGCAGTGCTCTTTTTGCATAAACGCGCTCTACCTCTCCAAAGCACCACCGCAAAAAGTCGAGATCGTGAATAATTAAATCAAGCGTGACACCTCCGCTTTTTTCTGAGTCGGTATACCACCCGTCCCAGCCTTTTGGATGTGACGATCGTCTTGAAGTATGGACGACTCCTACTTGTTCGTGCGCTGCTTCCCCAATTAATCGCTTAGCTTGTTGATACTCTGGAAAAAAGCGAACGACATGCCCTACAAATAGTTTCACCTGTCTGCTCTCGCAATAGGCTATTAATTCTTTTGCTACTTGTGCCTGAAGGGCAAGGGGCTTTTCACAAATCACATGCGCTCCGAAATCAGCCGCTTTTTTTACGAATACTTCATGAAGGTAGGTCGGCAAGCAAACGTCGATAATGTCAAAATGCCCTTCTGCTTGCACCGCCTCCTCTAACGTTGGATAGATGGCAGTGTCTTCACCTGCTGCCCTCATCGCCTTTTCTCGATCGAGTTCGACGACGGCCTTTAGATGAACTTGCTCCATCGACTGGTACGCTTTAATATGGGTCCTACCCATTGTCCCGGCACCGACCACAACAATAGTTCTCATCGTATACTCCTTTCGAAAATTAATCGTTTTTTTTAGCAGTACACTCATACGGCTAATTTCGGGCCTTCCTTATGTCTTGGACGACCTGGTTAGCCTCCTCTTCGTTTTTACGTAGCACCGTGTTCACGTCCGATTTTTTTTCGACGATGGCCGAGTTAAATCACACTAATCGATATGGCTGATTTCCTTGAAAACAGCCATATCGTCGGCAAGCTCCGAGGCAAGGTGTTAGAGTCTTAGTGAAGCGATCTTTGTCCCTCGGGCAAAGTTAATACCCTTTGCTAATCTGGGAACCACCTACACGCAGCTTGCTGACACGGCGGTTGCCCCCGCGTCTAGTGCCAGCTGCATTTCTTTTTTTGTCTTAAATAGTCCTCCTGCTACAATTGGGAACGTAAGCTGCTCATTTAATTCAGAAATGACCCGAGGCATTAGACCCGGCATTGCTTCGACGGCATCAGGCTTATTTTTGTTTACGGTATCAATCGCTTTCCCCATGGCATGTGTATCAATTAAAAAAAATTCGCTGAATCGTTTTTAACCGATTTTTTTTCCCTTGAAGGATCGTTTGACTTCGTGTACTAATAATTCCGTCCGGAGCAATGACGTCGGCAATATACTTCATTCCATCCTGCGTATGGCCCTCAATCCCAGAAATTAGGTCGACATGAACAAAAACTTTTTTTTCCCGCTTCTTGTAATCGGTAAACATATTCCGGCAACTCCATCATTTTTCCCGTTAGTAAAAAAAACTGTCTCAAGATTAGATTCAATACATCGTTCAATGTGATTGCAGTCGATCATGGCATGAATAAATCGTTGTTTAAACATAGCTTTGCTCCTTTATCGTATGATAAATAGTAGCAATGGAGTCAACTGTCTGATCCGGCTTAACCTTTCTACGATCTACGTCCCCTTTTGAAGTAATACCGCTATAAACTAAAATTGTGTCAACTCCGATTGCTCTTCCAATCGCCATATCACTTGCAACCGAATCGCCGACGATGACTGCCTCGTCTTTGTTCGCTCCGATTTTCTCCGAAATTACTTGTTGCATCCAGGAAGAAGGCTTGCCGACAACCTCTGCTTTCCGTGTTATTTCCGGATGCTCAAAGATCCTTGCGAGAGAGCCGGTATCAATGAGTAATGCCTTCGGATGAGGACAAAGTAGATCGCGATTCAGCAAAATTAAACGAGCACCTTGCTGAAGCAAATCAAAGCCGTCCTGCAGCATCGTATACGTAATCGAGGGTGACATGCCGAGAACGACATACTGATCTCCTTTCGCCTTCTCTGCTATCGACTCGATCACATGAAAACCCATTTGCTTCAGCTCATTCTGAATCATGGCTGAACCTATGATATATAGCTACAGCGCTTCCTTTCCTCCTTTCCTAAATACTTTTCCAGGCAAGCGTCGGCGTAATCAGTTGCTGTTTCGATACGGCTAACCCCATTTTAATTAAATCCGTGCTTAACATATCTCTTGAGCGTACTGGATGGTTCGTTAAAAAATAAATCTGTTTTCCGCGTTGTTCAAGCTCACGGATTAACTCTTTTGCATATGGAATCAGACGATTGCCGCTGAGCAATGTTCCATCTAAATCAAAGAAAAAAAATACTGATAGTTCTTCATTCGCCTGCTCTCTCCTTTTAAAAACACAAAAAACCCTAATTGAATCAAGGCAATAAGGTATACTTATTTCCTTAGATCAATTAGGGTTGTCTCAGTTTAGTCTCCACCCAATATGATATTCAGTTCGTTAACATTGACAGAAGCCTACCCTTTCTTAGAATAGAGCTTACACTGAAATCCCCCATTGCTTCAGGCAAATTCAGTGTATCACCTTATTGTAAACCTAGTATTAACATAAGATGAAAAAGTGTAAAAATAAAGCAATTCTTTTATTTTTATTATCAGTGAGTACGCTTTCACTGTCAATATATATTTTTTTATTAGCCATGACCTATATGAACGTAGCTTCAGTCGGGTCGTTCGCTAGGGTCTCATCCTCCTTTTGGATGCGAGTGACATTTCACGAATACAAAGAAGCCCCGAACGGGACTTCTTTGCGAGAAGGAGAAAATACCTCATAAGAAAGGAGGTCTATTTTATTTTTGAGGGCAGATAACCCTCAAATTGATTAACAATTGTTAAACGACATAACGCTCCTCTGCCAGAACCTTGGCAGCAATTTGCCTTTTAATTTTAATGACGTTCTTCGGCATATGCCTTGTTAACTTGCGCAAAATCGAGAACATTGTCCTAACTGTATCGCCTTCTTCGATCGCGAGTAATGCTTCCTTCGCTCCTGCCTCTATCCGTTGAAAGGCTTCCTGGCAAAACACCTCAGTAAGCAAGAGCTTTTGCTGAGTTTCTTCTTGACTGCTAGTTTTTAGCGCCTTTTCTGTACGCAGGATGACAGATTCCATCGAATAAATTTCACTAACGATGTCTGCCACATTCGAAAGCACTTCTTGTTCGTTTTCAAGCTGTTCGCCATATTTTTGCACAGCTGCACCGGCTACCATCATGAACACTTTCTTCGCCATGCCAAGCAAATACACTTCTTGCTCAAGCGGCCCGTCGCCGATTTCCTGCGGCATGAACATCATCAGTTCTTCCTGAAGAGCTGCTGCCTTCTGCATGAAAGGCAACTCGCCTTTCATTGCTTTTCGTAAAATCGTCCCGGGGACAAGCAAGCGATTAATTTCGTTTGTTCCTTCAAATATTCGGTTAATCCGTGAATCCCGATACATTCGTTCGACCTCGTATTCGGCCATGTACCATAGCCGCCATGAATTTGCACAGCTTCGTCAATCACATAGTCGAGCGTTTCAGAGCCGACAATTTTATTTAGAGAGCATTCCATAGCATACTCGGCGATTGCTTTAGCGACTTCACGCCCATCTTGCTGATCCTGCTCAGATAGATTACCGAGTCGATTTTCGAACATGCCCCCTGTTCGATAAATTGAGCTTTCTGCCGCATAAATAGTGGTAGCCATGCTTGCGAGTTTTTCCTGAATTAATGGGAAGCTCGCAATTGGAGCTTTGAATTGCTTCCGTTCATTAGCATAGCCTGCCGCCAGTTCGAGTGCACGCTTCGCACTGCCGACACAGCCGACTCCAAGCTTATAGCGACCGACATTGAGTATATTAAAGGCAATCACATGACCGCGTCCGATTTCTCCAAGGACATTTTCCCTTGGAATTAGAGCATCCTCCAAAATCAACGTCCGCGTCGATGAGCCTTTAATTCCCATTTTCTTCTCTTCCGTTCCGGTTGACACCCCTTCATAACTACTTTCAACGATAAAAGACGTAAAGCTCTCACCATCAACCTTGGCATAAACAATAAATACATCGGCAAAGGCTGAATTGGTAATCCATTGCTTCTCCCCATTTAATATATAGTGTGTCCCGGCTTCATTTAGAACCGCAGTCGCTTTTGCACTGAGCGCATCAGAGCCTGAGCTCGGTTCAGTCAACGCATAGGCAGCAATTGTTTCACCTGAAGCTAAACCGGGTAAATATTTTTCTTTTTGGGCCTTTGTTCCAAAAAAGACAATCGGCAATGTACCGATACCGACATGAGCCCCGTGGCTTAATGCAAAGCGCCGGCCTTGACGAATTTTTCTGAAATGAGTGAGGAGCTTATTTTATCCATTCCTAGTCCACCATATGCCTCGGGCACATCAACTCCTAAAAGGCCCAAATCCCCTGCCTTTTTTTAACAGGCGGACCGTATGCTCAAAGTGGTGCTCCTCAATTTTTTTTCTAACACCGGCATGACTTCCTTGTCGACAAAATCCTCCGTCGTTTTGCCGATCATGTGATGCTCATCAGTAAAGTCCTCAGGTGTAAACACGTGCTCGGATGCCAAATCTTCGATTAAAAAGCTTCCGCCCTTGACGATTTTTTTCAGATGCTTGATTCATTCGCTCGTCTCCCTTCCTTCCATTAGCTCAAAGACTCCAGCGGCACCCATTCCACCGCCGATACACATTGAAACGACACCAAACCGTTCGCCCCGTCGCTTCATTTCATGCATGAGCGTCAATGTCAGCTTCGTACCGGTACAGCCAAGTGGATGACCTAGAGCAATCGCACCTCCATTTACATTTACTTTCTCCCGATCAAGCTCCAGCTCACGAATGATTTGAAGCGCCTGTGAGGCAAAGGCTTCATTTATTTCAAACAGACCAATGTCAGCAAGCGTAAGCCCGGCTAGCTTAAGGGCCTTTGGAATCGCCTTGACGGGCCCGACGCCCATAATTTCCGGAGCCACACCGGCAACGGCAAAAGAACGAAACTTCAGGATTGGACTAAGTCCCTTGCTTTTTGCCTCCTCTTTATCCATTAACAAAACCGCAGCTGCACCATCGCTTACTTGTGACGCATTTCCTGCTGTGACGCTCCCCTTAGGGTGAAAAACTGGCCGTAGCTTCGCGAGGGCTTCAAGCGTTGTGTCAGCACGTACTCCCTCATCCGCTGTCATCCGCTCCTTCGTTTCCATCAATTTAAAATCAGCACCTACTTGACGAAAGGTGACATCGACTGGGACAATTTCATCGTTAAACTTTCCCGCCCGTTGCGCGTCGAGTGCTCGCTGATGACTTGAGAAAGCAAAGCGATCCTGATCTTCGCGGGAAACACGAAAACGACTGGCTACCTCTTCTGCTGTATGACCCATATTCATATAATACTCTGGCTGCTTCTCGACTAATGCCGGATGAGGAGCAATGACATGCCCGCCCATTGGAATCATACTCATCGATTCAATGCCTCCAGCCACTATTGCGCGAGCCTGCCCTAGCATAATCCGCTCTGCACCGTATGCAATGCTTTGCAATCCAGATGAGCAATAGCGATTGATCGTGATGGAGGGAACTGCATGAGGCAGCCCGGCTAAGGCAGAAATATTGCGCGCGACATTTACTCCTTGCTCTGCTTCTGGCATCGCACAGCCTATAATTACATCATCAATCTCCTCTGCATCAAAGTCATCCGCTCGTTTCAACGTTTCTTTAATTGCCAAAGCGCCAAGCTCGTCGGAGCGAACATTGGCTAGCTTTCCTCGTTTTCCCTTCCCCACTGGTGTGCGTGCACCTGCGACAATAACAGCTTCTTTCACATCTCACCCCTCCTTTAATTCCTTAATGGTTTTCCTTTAGCGAGCATATGCTGCATCCGCTGCTGCGATTTCGGTTCACCAACTAGACTTAAGAAGGCTTCACGCTCGAGATCAAGTAAATATTGTTCATCAACTAATGTCCCTCTAGCTACACGCCCTCCAGCAATGACGAATGCGAGCTTTTCGGCAATTTTTAAATCGTGCTCCGAAATCATTCCGCCGAATTTCATCGATTTCGCACCGAGTAGCATCGTTGCATACCCTGGCTCGCCTACAACCGGAATTTTTTTCACGCAGTGGCGGACGATATCCCGCCTGAGCTAAATGAAGCACTTCCTGCTTTGCTCGGGCAATAACAGCCATATCATTAATAACGACGCCATCTCGCTCACTGAAAAAGTGGTTTGTAAACGCCTCATGGGCTGACGTTGAAACTTTTGCCATCGCAATCGTTTCAAACGTTTGGTTCGCCGCTTTTTGCAGCTCAGGGCCACTGGTAGCCGAAGTAGCTTCTACATGACGCAGGTAAAGTTCTTTATTCCCTCCACCTCCAGGAATCAAGCCGACACCTGTCTCCACTAAACCGATATACGTTTCGAGCGAAGCCTGAATGCTTGATGCCGGCAAGCAAACCTCTGCGCCTCCACCTAGAGTCATTTCAAATGGGGCGGCAACGACCGGTTTTGCCGAATAACGAATTGCCGCCATCGCTTGCTGGAATTGACGAATGACGAGATCAATTTCAAAAAAAATTGTCATCCTGCGCCTCCATTAAAATCATCATAAGGTTCGCGCCAACGCAGAAGTTTTTCCCTCTTTGGTGGCTGATGACGAGTCCCTGATAATTTTGTTCCACCTCATCAAGAGATTTTTTAATCATCTGGATGACGTCAAAGCCAATTGACTGGTTCGGTGAATGGAACTCGAGTAAAGCGACATCATCGCCAATATCGAGCAGAGAGCGCCGGTATTTTTGAAAATCGTATCGTGAGGCTTCAGTGCCGTCACTCGAAAAACGTTTGCCTCGACTTCTATTGGGCGATATTCGCCGTCGTGATAAAAAGCATTGTCTCGATAAAAAGCCGTATTTCCAGCAGCCACCATATCTTGTATCCACGTCGGTATAGCTTCACCCTCCGCTTCTAAGCGCTCGATTGTGTCCATAAATCCGAGTGCATCCCATGTTTCGAACGGCCCAAGTCTCCAACCGAAGCCAAGCTTCATTGCTTGATCGATCGCGTATAGATCATGCGCAATTTCCGCTACCTTTTCGGCCGAATAGAGGAGCACCGGTTTCATAATCGACCAAATAAAAGCACCAGCCGGATCGGTTGCTTTCGTTAATAATCGAAGTCTGTCTGGCAGCCCTTTCGTTTGTTTCGCTTGCTCTAATACGGCTGTACGCAGCTTTTTTTTCGCGGTTCATATTCTAGTCTGTCAGGGTTAAGCTCAAATATATCGCTCCCTCGTTTTACATAAAACCCTTGAGCTGTTTTACTCCCCAGCCAGCCCTTCTCAGCCATTTCCCCCATAAACGGCGCCGGAGTGAAAACCGCCTGCTCATCTCCTTCTGCTTGGTCGGAAACATTTTTGGCAACGTGCAGAAACGTGTCAAGCCCGACGACATCCAATGTCCGGAAAGTAGCGCTCTTCGGCCTGCCGATTAATGGACCTGTAATGGAATCGACTTCACCTATCGAAAGTCCATGTTTGAGCATCTCTCTTACCGTAATGAGCAAACCAAACGTCCCTATCCGATTAGCGATGAAGTTCGGCGTATCCTTACAAATAACAACTCCTTTACCGAGGACATCCCTAGCAAACGCTTTCATAAAAGAAATCACTTGACGATCAGTTTCGTTTGTTGGGATCAGTTCTAACAGCTTTAAATAACGAGGCGGATTAAAAAAAATGAGTCCCTAAAAAATGCGCTCGAAAATCTGCCGAACGATCGCGTGCCATCGCATCAATCGAAACCCCCGAAGTGTTCGAACTAACAATCGTCTTCGGCCTACGAAAGGCGTCGACCTTCTCCAGCAGCTGACGCTTAATTGCTAAGTTTTCCACGACAACCTCAATAATCCAATCAACTTCTTTAAGACGTTCGAGATCGTCCTCCAGATTACCCGCTTCGATATACGCTTTCCGTTCGGCTGATGAAAGGGGTGCCGGCTTCTGCTTGCTCAGCTTATGAATAGCGAGCGTGCTGAAGCGATTTCGAACGGCCTCATCGTTCAAGGTTAAGCCTTGAGCTTTTTCAGCTTCTGTAAGCTCTTGTGGGACAATATCAAGCAATAAAGATGGGATTCCGGCATTGGCTAAATGAGCAGCTATACTGGAGCCCATCACACCCGAGCCTAAAACTGCTACTTTTCGAATATGGCGAGTCATGTTCCTCCTCCTTTTCGGCATTTCCGCACTAAAAACGAATGAATGCTCATTCATTTTTTTTGTCTAAAAAAAAGCGACCTTTACTTGCTTCTTTTACTATAGCTGATTTACAGAATGTGCGCAATACTTTATTCTCAATAACACGAAGCCTTCTGTGAACTAGCAGTACTTAACAGCATATAAAATAACGATTTCTCCATACTAAATGATGTATCCGATCCGGATACGCCTGCAGAATCAAAGGAGGAGATTGCATGCAGCAACAACAGCAACCACAGCCGCAGCAAATGGGTGCTCAGCAGCCAATTATGCCTGAACCGCCAGCTGTTCTATCGACGAAGGACCATTTGTATATCAATGATATGCTTTCTTGGAACCTCGTTGCGATGAAAAAAAGCCCATTTCTTTGCCGGACAGTGTCAAGATGCTGAAATCAAGCAAGCGCTTGAGCAAGCTGGAATTATGCATCAACGCCATTATCAGTCGATATTGCAGCAATTACAGGCAACGAACCAGCAGCAGGCTGTACCACTGCAATAACTCACAGTAAGCATCGACCATCTGGTGGGAAAGCTGAGAGTTACCCAGTCTGCACATCGCCTGTCGACATTAATTTATTGCCTGCTTCATCGAACGGTATTATGCGCTTGACCTGAATAGGAGGAAATAGGAATGAATCAGCAAACGAAAATTCAAAACCCAGAAATGCAAGTTCCTAAAACGCCACAAATGTCTGAGCGTGACTTTCTCAATGATATGCTGGCTACTGAAAAATATATGGCTGGCTCATACCAAACTGCACTCAACGAAATGAGCCATAAGCAGCTCTATGATAAAATCGATCTCATTTTTCAGGAAACCCAGGATTGTCAGCGTAATTTGTACGACACAATGTTCCGTAAAGGTTTTTATGCGATTGAAGCGGCAAATGCTCAAAAGCTGCAGCAAAGCTATCAACAATTCTCAGGCTACACGAATCAGTTTCCTTACGGGAGCAACCAATCAAGCTAACCTCCTGCAACAGCGCCTATAATTAGGGCGCTGTTTTTTCCAAAACAAAAGAAGCTAGTGTGACATTTGTTGTATTTCACACTAGCTTTAAGCATTTTGCCACAGCTTATAGCCTGACAATTAATTATACAGTTGTTTAAAGTGCTCTGCTAAGCAAGAATACTACTTAGTGGTGGCACGACTTGTTTTTTCCTCGAAACGACTCCCTTTAGAGTCGCCGTCTGATTATCGAGCTTGACGTTGAAGGCTTGTTCAACCGCGTTTGCTTTGTCTCCAAGCGCGAGGACGATAGAATCATTTTCCAAAATGTCTGTGATTACGAATACAAACAAATCCAACACTTTTTCATCAATCGTTTTGGTGAGAACTGCTTCAATCTCGGCTTGACGGGTTAGGACATCTGCTGGATCGACTGTATTCACTTGAGCGATTTCAACCTTCGCGTCACCCATTTGAAATTCCTTCGCGTCTAATGAAATTAATTGTTGAGCTGTTTTATCACTAATGTCAGCACCCGCTTTGAGCATTTCTAGTCCGTAGCTTTCAGCATCGACTCCGGCAATTTTCGCTAATTCGTGAGCGGCAGCGACATCTTCGTCAGTACACGTCGGCGACTTAAACAGCAGAGAATCCGAAATAATCGCTGACAGCATCAATCCAGCAATACTTTTACGTATTTCTACGCCGTTTTCTTTATACATTTTATTTAAAATAGTTGCCGTACAGCCAACAGGCTCTGCCCGAAAATAAAGCGGATCATCGGTTTCGAAGTTAGCGATGCGGTGATGATCCACGACCTCAAGCACTCGAACATCCTGTAAATCAGCAACACTTTGCTGCCTTTCATTGTGATCAACTAATATGACCTGGTCAACCTCATTAGCAACTGTTTCAACAAGGCGGGGCGCCTTTACGTCAAAGGACCGGAGCGCAAATTCTGTCTCGCTGTTTACTTCTCCAAGACGAACCGCCTCACTGTTCATTCCGAGCCTGTTCTTCAGCTCAGCGTAGGCAATGGCTGAGCAAATCGTATCCGTGTCCGGATTTTTATGCCCAAAAATCAAAACTTTTTCCATGATTCCACTCCTCACCTCATACTTTGTTATCCAATAGCCATTTTAGCATGTTTTCCTAAGCATGTCCGCTCGGAATAGTTATCTCATTTGCTCGTCTTATAAATTCGATAAAACGATGCTTATTTGTTTAAAAAGGTTACACAAACGGGTTCAGGCACATGAACGTCAGCTTGGAGCAGCTCCAGCCTACCGGTTTCCGCATCGCGCCCAAACAGCACAAGCGTATTAGAGTTTTGATTCGCAGCAATGAGGTATGTCCCGGTCGGATCGAGGACAAAATCACGCGGCCAGTCTCCTCCTGTTGCTGTATGTTCGACTGCTGCTAGCTTGCCGGATTCTGCGTCTATCTTGAAGCAGGCAATGCTGTTATGCCCACGGTTAGCAACATAAACAAAACGGCCGTCAGCAGACAGGTGAATAGCACTACCGTAGCTATCACCGTCAAATTCAGACGGTAGAGCAGATACTGTTGCCAGCTCATTAAAACGGCCAGTCTCCTGATTATAATGAAGAGCGACCACTTCCGAGCTGAGTTCAGTCATCACATAAGCATATTTCCCGTTCGGATGAAAGGCGATATGCCTCGGCCCACTTCCAGGTGTAAAGGTAAAGGTATGAACGTGCTGAAGCTCTCCCTCGTTTTGTTTATATGTAATCAGCTCGTCTGTACCGAGATCGACAGCAACAATAAATTTCTCATCAGGCGTAAATCCGGAGAAGTGAGCATGCGCCTTCTCTTGACGATCCTGATTCGGACCTGAGCCTCATGTTTGATCAGCGAAGAAATCGGCTTGAGGCTTCCGTCACTTGCCACTTGCTGCAGCTCTATCGTTCCTTTATGGTAATTTGCGGTGATAACATGCTGATTCGCTTGATCGACGCTTATGTGACATGGGGATACCCCGTCACTCAGCTCTTCATTAATCGACGTCAGAATTCCGTTTTCTGTGTTGACTGTAAATGCAGCGGCTCCGCCCTGCTCACCTCTTTTCGCCACAGCATATAAATACTGCTTATCGGCACTAATCGTTAAATAAGTGGGACTTCCTACTTCAGCGGCTAACTCGACATTTTCTAGTTTTTTTTCATTCAAGTTCAGTTGAAACGTATAAATCCCCTTGCTTTCCTTTTTCGTATAAGTCCCAATATATCCTCTTATCGTTAGTTGCTCAGCCATCCGTTGCAGCTCCTCTCAGTTTTTTGCCTTGAGAGAATCGATACAATGATGCGCGTGACTTTATTGCCAGTAAAATCAAAAGTTCATGCCACAGTCCATTGTATCGCTCCCAATTCTTCTATGAGTCCAGTCTACCGAAGAGCCCGCCAACATGCAACGACAATAACCAGCTATCTTATACTTATATTCTGTTTAGTACGTTAAACCTTTCGGCAATGTTAATAAACATCTGGAAAGCTGTTTAGATCACTCTTTTCATCATACGTTAAATTAGCCAACAAACTATAAGCTCTATCAAAACTGGCTTACATGAATTCCTGCTTTTTTTTGTAGCACTAATAAAGTCGATGAATATTTCGGAAAAAGAAACAGAACGCATGACAATCTAGTTGTGTTGCTTTTCTCTTTTTGCTTTTATGTTTTTAATCCGTTGTTCTAGGCGTTCTTTCATTGGAACGAGTGCGTTCATTTGCTGTTTAATGGCCGCCAGCTTCTCTTCGTATATTTGAAGTGTTTCCTCGCAATCATCGATCTCTATATCTGGTTCAAGTTCCATACATGTAACAATCTCTTTAATTTGTGCCGTGGTAAACCCTAGTTTTAAATACAGCTGAATTGTTTCAATCCGTTCAATGGCAGAGTCGTCAAAATACCGGAACCCGTTGCCAAGACGTTGTGAAGACAGCAAATCACGCTCTTCATAGTGGCGGATGGAACGGATGCTTGCGTTAGTCAGCTCAGACAATTCGCCAATTTTCATGAAGCAGCCCTCCTTCCAAATGGTCGTCTAACGGTATTGGTTACCGATTAGATAAGCTTTGTCTAATAAGCTTTGGATATGTTCTTCTGAATTCGTTAGCGTGTCATACAAAATCTCAGTTGATGACTCTGCAGCCTGTAGCCAACCGGCAATGGTTTGATTAAAATATTGGTTAATCAACTGATGGTTTCCATATTTAATTAGATGATGTTTGGTCGCTCCAGCAAGCGTTATCCAGAGCAGCTTCTTTTCGCCGTTAAACTTAAAGTTAATGACTTTGTCAAAGTATCCCTTTAACATGGCAGGAAGGCTATACCACCATAACGGAAAGATAAATACGAGCGCATCGGCTGACTGGATTCGTTTCATTTCTTTTTGAATCTCAGGCGAAAACTTTTTTTCCTTGAAGCTTCCAAGCCGGTTCATCTTCTGCAGATAATGCAGGATCAAATGAGTAGCGATACAAATCGATGACTTCTACGTTGTGTCCATTCGTTTGCAGCCCTTCAAGAAAGCGATGCATAACGGAAAAAGTCAATGATTGTTGTTCGGGATGGGTTACAATAACGAGGATGTTCATAAGCGCGAACCCACCTCAAACAGTGCAAAATAAGAAAAACGCATAACACCTCTCCTCTCCAAATGGTTTATCGACAGTGTAAACCATGACATTAATGTGAGGATCAAGGTTTTTTTTCATTTATTGATAGTATTGTATTGTCTCTCGCGGTTATCACTGTAATTATTCGAATTACGATTGGGATTCAAAAAGGTTACCTATTTAAAATAGTTCATTAGATGAGCAGCAAAACAGAGGATTGGTAGGTTGCTTGCTGCTCTTTTGTCTATCTTATCTTTACTCCCTATGCTCTGCGCAATATTATTTAAATCACCAGTTTAGATAGCTGGTTCAAGCACACCGCGTGTCGAACCAGGATATTCATAAATCATTAACTATTTGTAAATTTTAAACATAAGTCTTGTAGATGATTAAGTTCTATGGTTGTATATCCTTTGTAGAATCATCTTAAAAAAAACGAGAAATACAGTGTCACCTTTTATTTCCTCTTCGGTTATTTGTATAAAAAGCATTCGTATTTCTTTTTAATCATCTCCCATATCACGACATCCTTTTGCTTCAGCTCTGTATTAGCGGCAAACCCTAGATAATAAACGACATAGCCTTCATTGTCATCATCTTCATGATCAAAGGCGTTACCGTTAATGGTCACATGCTCATACGTATATCCTGCTTCGTTTAGAAGCCGCTGAATGAGAACAGCATCACGGTACAGCTTTTCCGCAGACTGGTTAGTCGAATCAAGCATCATATACAAGGCCATTGGTTTTTCCAACTGGAGATCTTTATGCCAGTCAACCGTTGGCTCGTATGTCCCTTGAGATATTTCGATCTCGGGCTCAACTTCCATGAGGTTTGGAATCTGTGGCGATAACAGCTGGGCAAGCTCCTCCCTGCCTCCAGGCTCAGACGGCTCATCAGCGGCTCATCTAGATGAGTATAATAAATGCCATCCCAGTCTACTTGCGGCTTTATGAAGCCTCTCACCTTGAATTCATATTCTACAGGACCACCCTCACCAGTTTCAATTACTTGAAATTCGTATTCACCAAATTTAAAATTATAAAATCCTCCCTCAATTCTCAAGCTTTTTTCAGGGTACATCTCTTCTAAATAGCTTCCTAGCACGCCTTTAGAAATGACTTTACTTAACGGATTTCCATTATAAGCATTGTATAAAAATAAAACAGCAGCAGACAAAACTACGATTAAAGCAGCATAAACGGTCGTTTTCTTCATTTCCTTTCTTCCTCTCTTATTTTAAGAATGCACCAGCCAATGACGCTTCCGACGATGGCAAACAAAAAGTGAAGCGAGGTAATTATTACAGCATTGAGAAGCAGATGACCCATCCAGGTCCAGAAGCCAGTCTGTTCAAAATCGTTAAAGCTATGAACAATGGTCCAAAAAAAACGTCGGTACAAAGGCAATGAGAAAAACAAGCTTTACGTCTTTATAGAATAAATAGCTCAGCAAGCCTAAAACGGTATACCAAAGAATGAAACCTAAGCTTTCATTTAATAGTGACGTTTGAACCGCCAGCAAAAATGATACACCGATAAATATCATTTGATACATCGAAAGCTTACGATGAATTTGCTTAAACATTTTTTTCCTGATCGATCGTTGACTCGATTTTTTTGCTCGTCGGTTAACTGGCGTTCCGAAAGGCTCAGAAGCCGCTGATAGTCTTTATTTTGATTCGCTTCCTCTTCTAGCCACTTAGTCGTTTCTTCGCTTAACAGCCCTTCATGGTAGAGAGGCAGCAGATCCTCAATGATCGCTTTTGTCGGTTTCATAGTCCTCCTCCAATTCTTTTAAAAGCTTGAGCTTGGCTCGATGAAATGTGATTCTCGTATAATTTTCGCTTTTATTAAGCAGCTGACCCATTTCTTTAAAGGACAACTCACCGAAAACCCTCAGGGTAACAATCTCCCTCGCAGGCTCTTCTAGCGATTAACCTGCTCTAATAATCGCCCCATTTTTTCTTTTTTTGAGAAATTCTTCTTCTGGTGACGGCGACGCTTTCCTTTCTTCGCGCAGAAGAGCATCCAGCTTCTCTTTGTACTTGTTCGAGCGATAATATTTTTTTAGTAAATTTTTCGCGATTGCGAAAAGCCATGTTTGAATAGTTGCATTTCCAGAATAGGAATGAACACTTTTCATTGCCTGACAAAAAAACTTCCTGTGTTAAATCTTCCGCACTTTCCTTACTCATAGTCTTCACGTAGAAAAATGCATAAATTCGTGGCTGAATCTCTTTGTAGAGCTCTTCCAGTTCCATAGCCCCCTCACCTTACGTTCGTTCATTTTTCTATTTCAGAAACGAATACCGTTCTTACAAAATTAGTACCACGAAAAAGGGATTTGTTACAGAATTTTTTTAAAAAAAATTTCGTTTGATTAAATTCGGTATAATTTCTTACATAAAGGGATGCAGCAGATTAGATGGAGAAATATCGAGTACAGCAAAGCGAGACGAAATTTAATGAGATACCTTCTCGGCTTTTTCAAGAAGAGGATTTTATTGCTTGAGAGATGTGACCGGCTCGAATTTAGCTTGTCTATGCCTTTGGACATCAAATGAGCAAGTCATTGGAATACTAAACTTTAGGGGTAAAAGTACCAGTCTCTTTATTGTAATGGACTACTCAAGAGCGCTCTACCCAGAATATTTAAGTGGAGCGTAGGAGTTAAATCTTCAGCAGGGCTCCGACAATTTCTGTCAGGAACAGGTTCGCTGTTTTCTAGCTACGAGCTGTTGAACCGTGTCAGCCAACCCATTAATGCCCGAAAAAAACTTTGAGTCACGAGAGGCTTTGAAGAATTAAAAAAAAGGCTTGCCACGATCGGCAAGCCTTTCCTATTCTTAATGAACACGTACCACTCGTCCATTAAATACATCTTTCCAATAACCGCTGGACATGTTGGCAATCGCTACTCCAGTTGAGCTTTGCGATCCAATAAATTGTCCGCCACCAATATAAATCCCGACATGACCGTCATTTTTATACGTATCGAAGAAGACGAGATCACCTGGTTGCATTTCGCTTGCCGAAACTTGACGGCCAGCGCTTTTTTTGTGCATCCGTGCTTGCACCAATATTATAGCCGGCTTGTCTGAATGCCCACGCTGTGAAACCAGAGCAATCGAATCGGCCGTTAGCAATGTCAGATGCAGAGCGTCCACCGCCAAAAACATAGACGGAGTTTCCGATGTATTTGTTACCGGCAGAAATAACTGTACTTATATTGCCACTTCCACCCGATGCCGGGGGACTTGCAGGAGCCGTTCCTCCAGAAGGGCTAGAGTCTGAGCTCGGACCTGAACTAGCGCTTGGGCTAGAAGATACTTGCTGAATATTGACCTCCGCTTCTCTTTCAGCAAGCTCCCTTGCCGCTTGGCGTTCCGCTTCAATTTGCTGCTGAATTGTCGCTTCACGAGCAGCAAGATCGCTATCTTCAACTTCTAAACTAGCTCTTCGTTCCTCGTTTTTCTGCTGCTTTTTTTTCAAGCTGTTTTTTTAAGCTCTTCATTTTGTTCTTGTTGTTCCAGAATTTGCTCTTGCATTCCTTCCAGCTCAACTCTTTTATCATTTAGCTTCTCAAGCTTTTTCTCTACCTCTGCCTGTACTTCCTCAAGCTTAGCAGAGTCTGCTTCGAGCTGCTCAATTAACGAGGCATCTGCTTGCGCAATTTTCGTTACTGCTAACACCCGATCAATAAAGTCGTTAAAGCTTTTTGAACCGAATAAAGCCTCTAGGTAATTACCGCTTCCGCCATTTTGTTGGTATGTAACCGCGCGCTGCTTCAACAGCTCAAAACGAGCCTCGATCCGCTCCTGTAGCTCGGTAATTTCCGCCTCGAGTTCTTCGATTTCTGCTTCCTTTTCGGCTATGTCAGCTGTTGCTTCGTCAATCAATTTCTGATTGTCTTCAATCGCTTTTTCTACACGCTTTATTTGCTCATTAATTTCTGCGAGCTCCGTCTGAACCTCGACAATCCGCTTGTCCGCCTCCGAAATATCACTTTGAATACCGCTTCTTTCATCCTGAATTCGCTGCAGTTCAGCTGATGTATTCGCATAAGCTGCCGGCGCAAACAATGTGCTTGTTAGGCCAAGAATAATAGCTGTGTTCAATACGACTCGCTTCTTTTTTAACATTCATTTCCCTACTTTCGTTAAAATCTTTCATCTTATCGCTTGAAATCGCTTACCCTTAGTTCTATGTATCTAACCTTTTACTACTATATATGACATATTTCTTTCTCTATTTTCATATATTTACTCACGATTAGAAGTATATCATCAATAAATGACAGGAAGATGATACATTCATTACATTTCGATTACTTATATTACAAAAATCGATTATTTTGTAATATAATCGTGGAATTCTTTGTTTTGATCCTTTTTTTCTACATATTTATTAACAAAATTCATTACTTCCCAAAGGCTTCGTCGGTCTTTTTATACACGTGAATGAGTATAGCATAAAAAAATTAACAGTTCGTTCTCAAAATGAATACATTATAAGACTACTTAAAGATAGGCGGTCTAGTGATGGATACTGAACTGAAAGCACTGTTTGGCTCATGGGTACAAGCTATAGGCACAACCCTTTCTGCAATCGGGAGCACACCTTCAACAAAAATCGCTGATGCTCTCCAATATCAATTCAATTTATGGGGCAATGTATTACAAGCTACCGGAAACTCATTAATAGCAGATAGTGAAATGACCCTCACTTTAGACAAGATTGGCAATGAAATCCAAGCTATCGGCAACGTCACACTAATTGTAGCAGCTTTAATTAACTTTAATGAGTCAACAAAACAGGATTTAGTGATAAGGGGAAATTTGCTCCAAGCCACTGGCGGTGGAGTATCACTTGCTGATACTTTAGGAAATGAACCTTCTATTAAAGAGCTTTATAGCATCTATGGAAACCTTCTCCAAGTGATTGGGAATTCTTTACAAGCGATATCAGGGATCAACGAAAAGGCGGGAAATCTTGAGCAAAATCTAGATACAATAGGCAGTTGGATACAAGCTGTCGGTTCCATCATTTCAGCGATAGGTCAAAGTAAATACACAAAGTGAAGAGAATCAATTACCTTCGCCTGCCTACCTTAGTCTGGCTCATGTTCAACCCTCCGCTACTGCCTCATGAGACACATGTTCGTCTTAAAGTAAAAAAAGAACCTTCAATCCAAGTGAGATCAAAGGCTCGGTGCTTTATTTCCAATGATATTCTGTTATTTTTCAACTCTTTAAGCCAAACTTTTCAACCATGTCTAACTTTCATCATAAAGTGATCGTCCATTAAAATAAAATGTTCGTGCTTCCAAGAATTAACGGTAAACGAGCTCTTTTTCTTTTAACCCAAGCGTCTGCGCTGTTGAAGTATGAATGTCCTGGAAAAGTCCCGGGTTTTCCACAAGAGGCACGCCAAAAGAAGGAATCATTTCTTTTATTTTCGGCTCCCACTCATTCATGCGCTGTGGAAAACATCGTTCTAATACTTCAAGCATTGCGTGAACGGCAGTAGAAGCACCTGGGGAGGCGCCGAGCAATGCAGCGATTGAGCCATCAGCGGCACTAACAACTTCCGTTCCAAATTGAAGCGTTCCTTTACCGCCGGTTTCCGTATCTTTGATCACTTGCACACGTTGTCCCGCGACAACGATATCCCAATCCTCACTTTTGGCATTAGGAATAAACTCACGCAATTCTTCCATTCGCTTCTCATTTGATAATAACACTTGCTGAATCAAGTATTTTGTCAATCCCATTTCTTTTACACCTGCCGCCAGCATTGTGGAGACATTACTCGGTTTGACAGAACCTATCAAATCAAAATTTGAACCCGTTTTTAAAAACTTTGGTGAAAATCCAGCAAACGGTCCAAACAGCAATGTTTTTTCGTTGTCTATATATCTTGTATCGAGATGCGGAACAGACATTGGAGGAGCACCTACCTTAGCTTTCCCGTATACCTTTGTATGATGCTTCGCTATAACCTCCGGATTGTTACATACCATAAATAGTCCGCTTACCGGGAAACCTCCGATATGCTTTGACTCAGGAATTCCAGTTTTTTGTAGTAAAGGGAGACCTCCGCCCCCTCCGCCGATAAAGACAAATTTCGCCGTATGGTATTCTGTTCTACCGGCATCGATATTATGGACTTTTACTTCCCATGAGCCGTCGCTAGCACGTTTAATATCTTTTACACTATGCTTATAATGGATGTTGGCACCTTCGGCCTTAAGTGCTCGAACAGCATACGCGTTAAAGCACCAAAGTTGATATCCGTTCCAGAGTCGATTTTTGTTGCCGCTATCGGTTCATCCGATGTCCGGCCTTCCATAATTAGCGGAATCCATTCCTTCAGTTTTTCAGGATCGTCGGAAAATTCCATCCCTTGAAACAAGGGATTGGCGAGCAGCGCTTCCAAACGTTTTTTTTCAAAAACGTTACATCATTTTCCCCTCGTACAAAGCTCATATGAGGTATTTGCATAATAAAGTCCTGCGGACGATGAATCAGCTGGCTGTCAACGAGATAGGACCAAAATTGCATAGAAAGCTGAAACTGTTCATTAATTGCTACCGCTTTGCTAATATCTATCGTCCCATCAGATTTTTCGGAAGTGTAGTTCAGCTCACAAAGTGCAGCATGGCCTGTGCCCGCATTATTCCATTCATTGGAGCTTTCTTCTCCCGCGTTTGCAAGTTTCTCAAATACTTTGATTTCCCATTCCGGCGCCAACTCTTTCAGTAACGCTCCCAACGTCGCGCTCATAATTCCGGCACCAATTAAGATAACGTCTGCTTTTTTCTCCATGTTGCTCATAATAACCTTCCTTATCCCCTATAATAGTTAGGCGTTCCTGACTACTTTTTCTATCTTATAAATCATTATACCTTAGTTTATTATAATTATTTTAAGAATGAAATATCTACTATTATTTGAATAAATTATAAGTAAAAAAAACCGCTAAACGCTCTCGGCCATTTAATCTCAGATTGCCGCTTCGCTTGCAACTTTATTTCACTGACCGATTATTATGTTCCAACGGAGAGTATGGAGACGTTTTTTTTCGGTATTGAAGGGGAGAAAGACCGTTCAACTGTTTAAAGGCTTTATTAAAATGGGAGATGTTGTGAAACCCAACTTGTCCTGCGATGGAATGAATATTTTCTTTAGTCTGCTCAAGCAATCGCCTCGCTTCCCTCATTCTAACAGCGAGGATGTACTCCCGGTACGAAAACCCAGTTACTTTTTTGAACGTTCGGCTTAAGTAGGAAGGGCTAATATAGAATTTTTTGGAAACTCGCTGTAAAGTCAATTTCTCTTGGAAGTGCAAAGTCAAATAGGAAGCAATTTCTGAAATTTTCTCGTGCATCGGGTGCTCGTATTCCGGTTTATTTTCTTCTTCCAGCAAGGCACGGTAAATACGGATAAGCAAATTGGTCAGCAACGCTCTCACATACTCCTCTTTACCTGGCTTGTCTTTTCTTGCCTCGGTCAGCATTTCAAAAAAATAGATGCTCAATGTTCGTTTGCTCCTTCACTGGAAAACGTAGCAGGCGTGAGCCTCCTTGAAAAGGAAGCAGAAGCAGTTGCTCTCTTACGAGCCCCGGGGAAAGAAAGCTTTCAGAAAAATTAACTAGGACCCGTTCAAATTCAGGAACCGTTGATGAACTTGTCGTGCGATGGACATCATGTGGATTAATTACGACTAAATCGCCGCTACGCGCTGTATACACAGTTTCGTTAATAAAATATATTCTCTCTCCTTTCATTAAGTAATAGATTTCATAAAAGGTATGCCAATGGGCTTCGCCATCATTGTAAACCCCTTTTTTTTGCAAAAACTCTATTGAAAATTTTTCGTCTTCAAGATGGTATTTGTTCCCTGATACAGTCAGCATTCCCATCCCCCCAGATTAAAAAGCTTTGCCTATTGCCAAGCCCTTGACGAAAGCCAATATACGTTAATTCCCGTATACGATGTTTAAGCATAGACTTTGTTACTAATCCCCTCCCCTTTAGAACTCAATAGTTTGGTTTCTTGCGTCTTTTTCTCTGACTAGGCTTCGACAATTCAACTACTGGTTAACTTTCTTAAAGTACAAGAAAAGCAAATAATTGCGAGATCATGACATCAATATAGCTAGATTATACCATTTTATTGCGCTACTATGAAAACGTTGTTATTTCTTTTAGTTACAATTTATAAAAGGCAGGTGGTTTTTTTGAAGAAGTTTAGCGAGCGCTTTCATTCATTTCCTATGGTGGGCATTGCTTCCATTGTCCTCGTTTTATCGCTCATTAGCTGTAATTATGGCGAGGAACCTGCAAGCAAACCTGAAACCGAAGGAAGCGAAACAGGCAGTCATGCCGATGAGTCATCAGAAGAAACAGAACAAACAAATATTTCTCTCATGATTCACTGGGGCGAGAATGACTTTGAGAAGTTTTTCCGACATCACGTGGAAGAAGCTCTTCCCCACATTACACTTGAACATATCCAAGCAAGCAATCAACAGGAAATCGAAGAAAGCTTTGCCCGTGGAGAATTTCCGGATTTAGTTATGGGCAGCGATTTTGAATTGTACCGTAACCTTGATTTGCTTCGTGACCAAACGCCGTTAATCGAGGCACACGGCCTTGACTTGAACCGGTTTGACCCCAATATTATCACCTCTCTTTACGAGCATTCGCAGGAAGACGAATTGAGTGCCATTCCACTGTTTCGTCCCGATTATGTCATGAGCTACAACAAGGACATCTTTGATTTATTTGGTGTTGATTACCCTGAGGATGGATTGACATGGGATGAAGCCATCGAACTTGCTGAGTCGTTAACAGGTGAAATTGATGGCGTTCAATATCATGGCCTTTGGCCTGACAAGGAACAGCTCACACAAGTAGGAAGCCAATTGTTACATGGAGAAACGCATGAGCCGAATATCCTTGACAACGACGAGTTGCGTGTGTTTCTTGAGCGGCAGCAACGCATTTTTTTCTATTCCTGGTAATTTGCCTGAGGATCTGTCCGGAGCTGAACTCGCTGAATTTATGTTTAATGGGACAGGGAATGCGGATTTAATTTTTAATTACGCGCTTGTGCCTGGCAGGGCGTTTGTGAATGGACATCTTCATCGGGCTGAAGATATGGGGTTGAATTTCGACTGGGTTACATACCCAGTATGGGGGATGGCTATCCTGAGAATATTCCGAATGGGCTCTATCATAACATTTTCGTAACGAACCCTAGTGAAAACCCTGATGCTGCTTTTGAGGTGTTGCAATATTTAGTGAGCGACGAATATCAAAAATGGTGGGTCAGCCATGAATATGGCGTTTCGCCGCTATTAGAGGAATCGGTTAGTGCTGAATTCGGGCAATTATCCGAGTTCGCCGAAGCACTAAATGAAAAGAACTGGCAGGCACTGATCAACATCCCGGGCGCACCAATCCCAAGAAATTCTCCTTACGAGCAAATCATTCGTGAACCGATTACCATTGAAGCCTACCAAGGGCTGCTTGATGGCTCTGATATCAATTCAGTGCTGCGTGTGATGGATGAGCAAGCGGGCAATATAGTAGCCGAATTGCAAGGAAGAGAATAAGGAGGAGAAGAGAGATGAATGCGAAGTTGACGAATGAATCCCCCGTTTGGAACCCGAATGCACCAAACGGGATGTACCAAAACCCGATTATTTTTGCTGATTATTCTGACCCCGATGTGATATGCGTCAATGATGATTTTTATCTCATTTCCTCGAGTTTTGCGAGCACACCTGGTATTCCGGTGCTTCATTCCCGTGATCTCGTCAATTGGGCAATCATCGGCCATGTTTTTGATAACTTTCCTTTAGCGTACTATGATCCAGTCCGCCATGGTGAAGGCGCTTGGGCACCAAGCTTGCGTTTCCACGATAACTATTTCTGGGTCTTTTTTGGAGCGCCCGACCATGGCATTTATATGAGCAAAGCGAAAGATCCATCCGGCCCTTGGAGCCTCTTCATCTTGTAAAGGAAGCCAAAGGATGGATTGATCCGTGCCCATTTTGGGATGAAGATGGCAATGCCTACCTGATCATGGCTTTTGCCAAAAGTCGTGCAGGTGTAAAGAGTATCTTGAAAATAGCCCCTATGGCCACGGATGGGACCGCCTTGTTGGCAGAACCCAAGCTCGTGTTTGATGGAACCAAAAACCACCCTACGATTGAAGGTCCGAAGCTTTATAAACGAAACGGCCAATATTATATTTTTGCGCCAGCTGGGGGCGTCACGAATGGTTGGCAAACCGTGTTGCGGGCTACTAATATCTATGGCCCCTACGAAGATCGGATTGTGATGGACCAGGGAAAGACTGACATAAACGGTCCCCACCAGGCAGCTGGGTTGAGCTTGCTTCCGGGGAATCGTGGTTTGTCCACTTTCAAGATTGCGGGCCGTATGGACGAATTACCCACTTACAGCCGATGCACTGGGAAGATGGCTGGCCGATTATCGGGCGCCGCAAAGATAACAGCACACGAGGCGAGCCCGTTACCTCATGGAAAAAACCGAGTGTGCCATACAAAAAAGAAGAGCGACTTCCAGCCACCTCCGACGATTTTTCGGAAGGGAGGCTGGGCTTGCAATGGCAATGGGAAGCAAACCATAAGAAGGAGTGGTATACCTTTGCAGATGGCTGTTTGCAGTTAGCAGCCGTGCCATTCCCTCCTGATTCAAAGGGAATCGTGTATTATTTGCCCAATGTGTTATGCCAGAAATTCCCGGCACCTGCGTTTACAGCTACAGCAAAACTGCAATTAATCTCTTCATCACAGGCAGAGAAAGGGGGACTTGTCGTTCTCGGGCAACAGTACCAATTCCTTTCCCTCCAACAAACAGAGGAGGAATGACGCTTGAACATGTATCCGGAGAAAAGGATCGTGAAGAAGCATTGATAAGTCAGCATCTCTTGGATCGGAACACAGTTTATCTCCGGGTGACCGTACAAGCAGGCGCTAAATGCTCATTTAGCTATGCTGAGGAGGACGGGACATACATTGCACTCGGCGAACCGTTTCAGGCTAAAAAAGGCCACTGTTGGCGCTAAAATCGGTTTGTTTTGCGCATCATCAGAAGCGACATCAAGTGGATTCCTGAAAGCCGAATGGATTCGCTTTTCATGTATAGATCGATAAAGAAGATATAGGAATGAGGGATAGAACGATGAAAAGATATGCAATTTGTGGAGTTAGCAACCGGGCAATTGGCATGTTTGCAAAGCCAGTGCTTGAGCAATTTTCAGCCAACCATTCGATCGTGGCGCTCCTCGACGTGGACCCAAGGCGCTTTAGAGTAGGGGAAAAAAAATTGCCCAAACTTGCGACTGTTCCTGAGTATCTTGCCGCAGATTTCAACCAAATGCTTAGTGAAACAAGTCCTGATGTGCTTATTGTTGCGAGCCGGGATGATACACACGCCTACTATGTGCTAGAGGGACTGAAACATGATTTAGATGTCATCGTTGAGAAGCCTATGGCCACAACTGCGGCAGATGCGCGAAAAATTATCGAAGCAGAAAAGGCGAGCAAAGGGACAGTAACAGTTACATTCAACTACCGCTATAGCCCGATCCACACGAAAATCAAGGAGCTGATCCTTGCAGGAAACATAGGCAAGGTTACCTCTGTCGACCTTAACTGGTATATTGACACCTACCACGGGTCTAGCTATTTTCAACGCTGGAATCGGGTGAGAGAGTATTCTGGCGGACTTTCTGTCCATAAAAGCTCCCACCATTTCGATCTCGTCAATTGGTGGATTAATCAAAAGCCGTTCGAAGTGTTTGCCTATGGCGATTTAAATTATTTTGGCCCAGAAGGGGCATTCAATCCAAGCCGCATAGACGGTCGAACTTGCTCTACGTGCACCGAGCAACGGCAATGTAATTATTATACGCGTTGGAATACACGATCTGCCTCAGAAAAAAAATTAAGGATGATCATATAGAAACTGTAGAGGCATCTACGCCTGAGTCCAACTACACAAACTATCGACCGGATCGATGCATCTTTGATTCAGTCATCGAAATTGAGGATACGTATGCGGCAACGATCCGATATGATGAAGGGGCGATTTTAAGCTATTCGGTTAATTTTTCACTGCCTTATGAAGGGTACCGTTTAGCTATTAACGGGACAAAAGGGCGGATCGAAACAATGGAATACCATGCGCCATCACGAACACCATTTCCTACGCCTGAACAAACGATTGATTATTTCCCTTTATTTGGCTCAAAAGAAACCATACATGTTATCAATCGGAAAGGAGGCCACGGAGGCGGGGATCCAGTTTTGTTAGAGGATTTATTTCTCGGCATTGAGCCGCGCGCGCCTATCCTATTCTATCTGGTTCTGCAGATGGCGCTTATGCCGTGTCAACAGGTGAAGCAGTATGGCGCTCAGTGAAGGAACATAAACCTATCCGCATTGCCGATTTGCTTAGACCTTCCGAGGTGAGTCAGAGATGAAGCCATTAACCGTTTGTTTTATCGGCCAGTCAGGCCACTGGAAATATGCATTTAACGGCATTAACAGCGATCCATCCCTCCATATTGCCGGAGTTGCACCAGGATCGTCCTACGAGGATATTTCGACGATGGTTGAGCACCTTAAGAAATTCGACTATAAGCCTCCTTACTTTCAAGATTACAAACAGATGCTTGAAGAAACAAAGCCTGATATTGCTGTCATCGACAACCCATTCAGTGACCATGCTTCGGCAGCTATAGCCGCGCTCGAACATGATTGCCATCTTTTTATCGAGAAGCCTATTGCAACCACATGGACAGACTTGAATCAATTAAAACGAGCATACGAAAAATCAACGGTACACCTAGCAGCGATGCACGGCTTGCGCTATGCACCTGCATTTTACACGGCCTGGCGCGCTGTCCAAGAGGGAGCCATTGGCGACACCCGCCTAATCCACACACAAAAGTCGTATCAGCTCAAAAGAAGAGCGTCGTTTTACCGCAAACGTGACAGCTATGGCGGGACGATTCCATGGGTAGGCAGTCACGCGGTCGACTGGATATATTGGTTTACCAATAAACAGTTTAAAACGGTTTATGCCTCGCATTCTACCTTTTCAAATCAAGCTATGGAGAACTGGAAGTGTCTGGTTTATGCCATTTTACACTGGAAGGGGAAACGTTTGCCTCCTCCTCCGTTGATTATTTGCGCCCAGAGACAGCTCCTACCATGGCGATGACCGCATTCGAGTTGTTGGGACAAAAGGGGTAATTGAGGTTATGAATGGAGAAGTGTTTCTCATTAGTAAGGATGAGAACGAGATGAAGAAACTGCCCCTTCAGGTACGGGAAAATATCTTCGCTGAGTTTGTCAGACAAATTCGAGGCGAGGGGGCATGTCTTATTAGTGCCACAGACTCGTTTTATATCACAGAAGTTTGCTTGGCGGCAAGAGATTCGGCCGATCAAGGAATCGTTTTACACCTTAAATAAACAACTCTTGTCGATTAACAAACCTTAAAACTCCTTGTAAAAATCCTCCATTCGCAAATGGGACACAGTGAAATAGGCTGCTAATTCAAGCAGCCTACTTCTCTTATTTTCTGGACCGTAGCCGTTTCTTAAAGAGCTTTTACCATTGCCGGCGACTGAACAGACGTCGCTTCTTAACTAGCTTGCTGTTGTCGTTCAATTTTTTTCTTTTTTTGCGTATTTCCCTAAACTTGTTAGACTCACTAACAATTACACCAGACAGGAAGAGAAGTGCAATTAAGTTTGGAATGGCCATCAACGCATTAAAAATATCAGCAATTCCCCAGACGAGCTCTAGTTCAAGACCAGCTCCAACCATGACAACGATTACAAATATCGACTTATAAATCATAGTCCGATTGTCTCCGAATAAGTACCCGAAGCACTTCTCTCCATAATAAGACCAGCCGATAATCGTCGAATAAGCAAAAAAAGATAATTCCAAACACAACAATGAAATTCCCAAAGCCCGGAAGAAAGAACTCAAATGCGGCACCCGTGAGGCTGGCGGCATCACCATGAGTCGTATAAATACCGCTCATCGTAATCGCAAGACCCGTCACCGTACAAACAATGATCGTATCCAAAAACGTTCCTGTCATCGACACGAGCGCTTGCCGTCCAGGATAGTCCGTTTTTGCCGCTGCGGCGGCTATTGGTGCAGAGCCAAGCCCTGCTTCGTTCGAGAATACACCTCTGGCCACACCATAACGAATAGCCATCCGATTGCGCCCCCTGCTGCAGCCGAAGGATTAAACGCCTCACTTATTATTAAGGAAAGGCTGCTGGAACTTCAGATAGATTAAAGATCACAATTAAGAAGCCGCCAGCTAAATAAAAGAGCGCCATAAACGGTACAAAAATAGAAGTCACTCGGCCAATACTCTTTATCCCCCCTAGTAGAACAACACCTGTTAGTACCATTAATATAAAGCCAGTCACCCAGGGGTTTAAGTTAAAATTAGCGTTCAGTGCGCCCGCTACAGTATTTGCTTGCGTCATATTACCGATTCCGAATGATGCCAAAAAGCCGAATAATGCAAATAATACAGCGAGCCATTTCCAGCCAAGTCCTTTTTCTATATAGTACATAGGACCACCAGATATCTCACCCTTATGATTGACTACCCGATATTTAACAGCTAAAATCGCTTCCCCGTATTTCGTCGCCATACCGAAAAGGGCAGCAAGCCACATCCAAAAAAAGCGCTCCTACTCCTCCCATTAAAATGGCTGAAGCTACACCTGTTATATTTCCGATCCCTAGCGTAGCTGACATCGCAGTCATAAGCGACTGGAAATGGGAAATATCGCCTTTCTCCTTGCTATTCTTGTTACTTTTACTGAACGTCAGTTTAAGCGCATAAGGCAAATCGCGAAATTGAAGACAGCCTAGTCTTATAGTTAAAAAGATTCCGGTTCCGACAATTAGAACCAACGTAATCGGTCCCCAGACAAGATCCCCGACCCATGCTACCGCACTTTCAAACCATGCCATATCGCAGTCCCCCTTAAACACGATTATTTAAATATTATAACTTATTGGGTAAATCTTAATGTTTTTTTCGTAAGAAAGTCTAACATTTTTTTCAATCCACCTTTAAAAAGGAACTGCTGTCATCCCATCTGTGAACGTTGGCTTTCCCCCATTGACCGTTAGCTTCGTATAAAAAAAACACGAATGGTTAGCTAGATGAAGCGGTGCAGGACAGAATGTACAAATCCCCTACTCCCCGCATTTAGAGGGGAACAGGTTTCAATCCGAAAAGAATTCTGACAATAATTGCTATTTTATGACGTAGTAGAAGACATTCACTTATAGGATTGTTTAACTGAACTTGAAATTCTCAAAGGAGCATCTCGCCAATGTCCATGAGCTCGGCCATTATACTTGACTCTGGCTGCTCTTTTAAGATATAGTGGCTTTATCTTACTAGCGATAGGGAGAGAATTTTGATGATTGCGGGCGTTCTTAACTAATCAAATTCTATAGGTGAGGCTTATTGAAACGACGAATTTTTTTGCTTTGGCAGCAATGTTTATTTGTTGTGGCTTTCTTTAACCCTCGGAATTAGTTAAGAACAACGGATACCTTACATGCTTTAGCGTGTGTACCTTTCATCAGATCCCACATCCGTGCTTAATTCAGTACGGATTTTTTTTATTTTTGGGGGTTTCTTTGAGGTACGTAAAAAGCAGGGAATGACGTATGTTCATTCTCTGCTTTTTTGTATTTTAATTATTCGATACAAATAAAAAAATGGAAGAAAACAGTAATCCTATCAATACGAGTAGATGCATATGTACATCTGACGAAGGATTGCAATCGAGCGCTTTATTCTCGAATACTATTCAAATTTTAATTATCTAATCTGAACGAAAGCAAGTTTGATGAGCTTGATTACTGTGACAAAATAAACCGATTCAACATATTGGAGGAATAGATCAATGAATTATCTAGAACAAGTAAGCGCACAAGTACGCCTTGAAGAAGGTCCTCTTGTCATCGAACAACTTTTACTCGAATGCTACCTGAATCCAGGAATATCAACAAAATCGCTGGCACGAAAAACGTTTCTCCCCGTCCCTATAGCTGCTGCCATAAAAAAAGAACTTATTAAGGCGGGTGCATTAGCACAGGGACACGGTGTTCGCTGTACTCTTAAAGCAAAAACGTGGATCGAACAATGCCTTGGGTATGCTGGATTAAATCAAGCGTTGTATCGGAAGCTACTAACAAATCAAACAGGTTTGGTTTCTGAACTGAGCGACACGTTGTCCGTGCTTCAAGACATTTTCGATAGTCGTCCGGAAGCGAATGTACAACTTGATCAATCGAAGTGTACTGCTGAGACTAGTTTGAAAAGAGCAGTCCTTTGCCTGAAGGAACACTCATTAATCGGAAAGCGGATTCTGTGCGTCGGGGATGATGACTTAGTGAGTGTCGCCATCGCCTTATTACTGCAGTGCCTATTCCCAAATGAAGAGCATAATAAAACAAGGATTGACGTCATAGATATTGATCGACGGTTTTTAACATTTATTCGCGAAGTCTCAGAAAAAAAGGGACTCTCTATTCACTGTATCCACCAAGATTTGCGCCAGCCAATAAGTGAACAATTTCGCGAACAGTACGATTGCTTTTTCACCGATCCGCCTTACACTTTGCAAGGGATGAACCTATTTGTTTCACGCGGACTCACCGCATTGAAGAAAAAGAAAGGTTTGCCGATCTTTCTGTCATTTGCTCATAAATCGCCTGAATTTATGCTGACCATGCAGCATGAACTCGTACGACTCGGGCTAACGGTTAGCGCTACGTTCCCTCATTTTAACGTTTATGAAGGAGCGGAAATGATCGCAAACCAGAGCCAAATGTTCATCCTAAAAACAACAGAGCATTCGACCCGCGACCATATGGCTCCTCATACGGGTCCGCTTTACACAGGGGAAATTAAGCGCTCTTTACGAACGTATTGTTGCAAGCAATGCGGCGGAGCCATCCTCGTTGGCGACCAAGGGTCTTTTCCAACGATAGAACAACTCAAAAATGAAGCTGTCCACACTGTGCCAATCGAACGTTTGATTTATTAAAAAAAAGCTTCTACCAATAAAGAATAGATTTGATATACAAATCATTTTGCAACTGACTCTAAATGGTCGTCATGCTGACGAAACAAACCGTTTACCTAGGCAATCCCGTTCTTTTTTAGAAATACGGGATTGCTTTTTTTGAGACGTATTTTTAAAAATACACAGAATGGTACGAAGCTGTTCATCCCTAAATTCCTCGGCTCCCTCGTCAAAATAAAAAGAATCAAGTACTTTAAGCACAAGTATTGTCTCCGCGCCTATAGTTCTAGTATATGCATCGATTTGTTTCATTTTCTTTTAAGATTAGCTCACCGTCAATAAAACATTAGGTATTTTATGTAAAAATTGAAAAAGAATCAAGATCACCGCTTCAAAACGCTTGCTTCCCTTTTGTTATCAACTGAGTCATATAAACTATGTTTATTAGAGGCTTGAACATAAAGATATCATCGTCACCGTTCAAACCTACTCTCGCATTAGAAGAGATGGCTGATGACCGTTCCTCTGATCTATGTAATGCCAAATTGTTTTATTTCCTCTCGGAATCCTTCTAAATAGTTTCATAAAACAAAAAATCCCGAACCCCCTTGATATATCTGGCTTCGGAATCTTCATTTTGATTCTCTCGGTTTGTCATAAATCAAAACATATGGAGACGGTGGGAATCGAACCCACGTCCAGACGCAACGACACTTACGCTTCTACGAGTGTAGTCATTGAATTCGTATTTCGCCTACATGTCAGCCCAATGACAGGCTTCGATGCGGCTAGTCTGATTATTCTCTTCCTTCGCCCTCAGACGGCGACAACCGGCGTATCCCACTAAGAGTGAGTCCCAGTCCCTACCACATGGGCGATGGAGGGTGGAACCGCAAAGCGCTATTAAGCAGCTAGTGCGAAGTTGTTTTCGTTTTTGCCAGTTATGGCTTTGGCGTTTTTACGAGGCCGACCCCCTCGACTCGCAACGCAAGCTCGACCTACACCTGTCGAATCCAAAACGTCCCCGTTTGGATAAAAGGCAGAGAACGCTCTCTGGACACCTATTATTATAACATATTCAAAGCTATTTACAACTAGTGCTACGTTACACTTTATTCCATCATTTTAAATTCCACAATTTTTTTACTCTAACCATTAACCTTTTAACCGCTCTTTCAACGCTCGTTCGACTTCACGTTTCGCATCCTGGCGCTTTAATGTTTCACGCTTATCGTAGTGCTTTTTCCCTTTGCCGAGACCAAGCAAAACCTTGGCGAAGCCATTTTTAATGTACACCTTTAATGGCACAAGCGCATAGCCCTTTTGCTGGGTGAGACCGATGAGTTCATTAATTTGTTTTTTTTATGCAGTAACAGCTTTCTTGCTCTTGTCGGCTCGTGGTTGTAGCGGTTGCCTTGCTCGTATTCGCTAATATGGGCATTGTGTAAAAAGGCCTCTCCATTTTGCACACGTGCAAACGAATCCTTAAGGTTCATTCTTCCTGCCCGCATGGACTTGATTTCTGTCCCTTGCAGTACCATACCGGCTTCATACGTTTCCTCAATGAAATAGTCGTGTCGTGCTCGCTTATTTTGGGCGATCACTTTACTTGCTTTTTCAGCCATGTCTGCCACCTCGTGCTTTCATTCGTCCCTTCATCATAGCAAAAATGAAGAAGCGGCGTCAATTTAGGAACAATGGAGCATTGTCCGTCAACGTTACACCTTCTAAACGCGATCCGATCGTGATTTTGTTATTCTTAATTTCCCAAGAAAATTTCGATGACTTTTGCTCGGCAGAACCTTCATCTACTAAGCAACCAGATAGCTCCCTTATGAGAAAGTCTTGTAGTTAAAAAAAACGAATCTAGACTTTGTCTACGACTCGTTTTCTCGTCTATTTTATCATTGTAGGGAGATGAGAAACGTCTCATTCCGGCCCAGATGCGCAAGGTCCTGTTACTTTCTTCGTTTTCTCCGCTTTTTTCGTTTGACGCTTGGGGCATTTTCGTAAAATGGCTTTTTCTTCTTATTGCGTGCTTTGCCTTCTGAACGTTGCCCCAGACCAGAGCTTGTTCTAGGTTTGTCAGTGCCCTTTTTTCTTCGCTGCTTCCTTTTTCCACCTTCAATCACTTTAGGTCGGGACGCTGCAGGTTTACGCTCGCGCTTTTTCATTCCGACAACTTCAAAATCTATCGCCGCTTCTTCGACATTTACGTTGATCACACGGACATCGATTTCGTCGCCAATCCGAAACACATGACCAGTACGCTCGCCAATCATCGCATAATGCTTTTCGTCATAGTGGTAGTAATCGTCTGTTAAATAGCTAACATGAACGAGACCTTCAATCGTATTTTCTAGCTCGACAAATAGACCGAAATTTGTAATACCGCTTATTAATCCGGTAAAGGTTTCACCGATTTTGTCCTCCATATACTCCGCTTTTTTTAGTACTGTCTGTATCGCGTTCTGCTTCGATCGCACGACGCTCCATTTCTGAAGAATGACGAGTGACGTCTGGCAGTTTTTCGCGCCAATACTCCTGTGTTGCTTCATTCACTTGTCCCTTAACGAGATACGTGTGAATTAACCGGTGCACAATCAAATCGGGATAGCGGCGAATCGGTGATGTAAAGTGCGTATAAAAATCTGCAGATAAGCCGAAGTGACCCAAGCTATTCGGATCATACTTCGCCTGCTGCATCGAGCGCAGCATCACCTTACTAATGACGGCCTCCTCCGGTTCTCCTTTAATTTCTTCGAGCAGTTTTTGCAAGGCACGCGGATGAACCGTATTGGCACTACCGCGAACGACATAGCCAAAATTTGTGATAAATTCCAGAAACTTCGTCAGCTTTTCGGTATCGGGATCCTCGTGAATACGATAAACGAACGGAAGGTTGAGCCAGTGAATATGCTCAGCAACCGTTTCATTGGCTGCCAACATAAACTCTTCGATTAGGCGTTCCGCAACCGAGCGTTCGCGCAATACGACATCTGCTGCCTTTCCCTCTTCATTGACAAGCACCTTCGCCTCTTTAAAATCAAAATCTATCGCCCCGCGCTCAAACCTTTTTTTTGCGCAATATTGCAGCTAGCTCTTCCATTGCCTTGAACAGTGGGACAAGGGGCTCGTAGCGCTGTTTAACCTCTTCCTGATCGTCAACGAGTATTTTATTGACATCGGAATAAGTCATTCGCTCTGTCGTCCGAATTACACTCGGAAAAATTTCGTGCTTTTCAACTTGTCCCTGCTCATTAATCTCCATTTCGCAGGAAAGCGTTAGTCGATCGACCTTCGGATTCAGACTACAAATTCCGTTTGACAATCGATGCGGGATCATGGGAATCACTCGATCAACTAAATATACACTCGTTGCCCGTTCAGCCGCCTCACGATCGATGGGCGAACCTTCCTTCACATAATGGCTGACGTCGCAATATGAACGCCGAGTAAATAATGGCCATTGCTGAGCTTCTTGACCTGAACCGCATCGTCAAGATCCTTCGCATCAGCCCATCGATTGTGACAATGACTTCATTGCGTAGATCGCGGCGATATGCCAACTCGTTCGGATCGATTGTATCCCCTACCTGATTCGCTTGCTCCAACACTCCCGCAGGGAAGGCGAGCGGAATGCCGTGCTTGTAAATAATTGAAAGAATATCCATTCCCGGATCGTTTTTATGCCCTAGAACTTTCGTTATTTCACCCTCAGCACTCATTCTCCCTTCCGGATACTTCGTAATTTTAACGAGAACCTTGTGGCCATCCACCGCTCCCTTTTCCGCTTCTTTCGGAATAAAAATGTCATTTGGAATCCGCTTATCATCCGCTACGACAAACCCATAGGAGGATTGGTCAACATACGTGCCGACCACTTCAGTGACACCTCGCTCAAGAATGCGAATGACCTTTCCCTCCCGCCGTGCTCCCGATGCTTGCTGATGCAAGCGGACAAGCACAGTGTCACCGTTCATTGCACTGTCCAAATCTGGGTGTGAAATATAAACGTCCTTTTCGTCCTCTTGTTCGGGGATAACGAAGGCAAACCCTTTTGCATGTCCCTGAACGCGTCCTCGGATGAGGTTCATTTTTTCCGGAATGCCGTAGCGATTGCTACGTGTTCTAACGATCAAGCCTCTATCTTCCATTTCATTTAAACATTTGACGATTTCTTTAAACGACTCGCTATCCTTCACATGAAACGCTTCTTCAAGCTCTGAGACAGAGAGCGGCTTGTCTGCTTCTTCGCGAAAGAACGTTATTAGTTGCTCAATTTGTTGTTCGTTCATTTTTTTTAACTCCTTTCGTTTGCCGATGTTCATCTCCGCCTGAGCCACGACAACGATTTAAACAGACCAGTCAAGCTCTTCAAGAAATCGGTAAATATCTTCGTGAAGCTGCTCTTTTTCCTTACCTACTGTAATCACATGACCAGACTGCTCGTACCATTTTATTGTTTTATTCTCTGAACTTGCCTGCTGATAAATCACTTCGGCACTAGCTGTATCAATCATTTGGTCCTTCCTTGCCTGGACTACGAACAACGGTGCATGAATTTCGTCAAGTCCATCTCTAACCTCATCCAGCAACCGATCGATCGCCCGTAAAGTTTGAACCGGCTTTTCCTGGAACCGCTCCATCTCATCTTCAATTTGTTGAGGCGATTTCCGTTCACGCCGCTTGTATTCCTTCGCGTACGAAAGAACCCCGCGATACATCACGTCATCCTCTTTGAGCTGAACTGGCGCACACATAGGTACGATTCCCTTTACAGATAAAGTGTAACCGATTTTTAACGAGAATACCCCTCCTAAAGATAAACCAGCAACAGCAATTTCCTCATATCCTAGTTCTTTCAAACGATAATATCCTTCGAGCACATCATTCCACCAAAGCTCGGGATCGGTTTTGACTAACTCCTCTGGCGGTACACCGTGCCCTTGATATAATGGGGCATGGCTAGTATAACCACGCTCCTGTAAATAACGACCAAGCATTCGAACATCAGCCGTTGTACCGTAAAGCCATGTAAAAGTAGTACAGCTCGTTTACCGTTCTCAAACGTAAACGGCTTAGGCGCTACCACTCTCATACTCATCTTCCTTTCCTGCCTGAAGCGACTGACAAACAAGCTCATTCCTTTATCCTAGTCAAAGTCACGACAGATTATATCTCTTCCTTAATAATTTTTACGAAAATACGCCGCATGCGCTTTTTCGATTGTCACTCGTCTTTTCCACGATATACTCCACGACATCACTTGCAAATAGTCTGATGATTTACACTAAAATGAAATAAAGCAGCAGGCTCTACACCTACTGCTTAGTTTACATAAAATATGCGACGGTAATCGTTAGCAAAAAGAATAGAACGGAAAGAACCACTGTCGCTTTTATTAATACAGCATCAATGCCTCTCGCTTTTTGCTTTCCCATTAATTGTTCCGCTCCACCTGAAATCGCTCCTGACAATCCCGCACTACGACCGGACTGTAAAACGACGACAGTGATGAGGGCGATTGAAACAATAATTAACAAAACAGTAGCTGCCATTTGCAAAGCTAACACCTCCAAGCACTAGTTGCCTTATTATCAATGTAGCATAAAAAGGCATACAAGCGCAATTGATTTTCGGATAAGCTTATCGGTCAGCCTACAATTTCGTTTCACTATCTAAACCTGGCTTATTACAAAAGCAGGGCAGATCCCCATTTAGTAAGCTCAAATTGTTAATTGACCGCTTACAATTATCAATTCAGAGCGGTCCTAATCGACTTCCGATTTATTCATGCGATTTACCCGGTTTGTAGTTTCTCCGCTTTTTCGCGGCTTGACGCGATTTCATTGCACAGCCTTTAGCAATTTTTCTATCTCCTTTATCGATAATGTTGAGGCAATTTTATTAGAAAACGGATGTGGGAGCTAATTCCCACATCCGTCTACCACTTACCTTTTCAAATTATAAAAGGCTTTAATTCCTTCATAGCGCGCGACATTCGCCAGATCGTCCTCAATGCGAAGAAGTTGATTATATTTAGCGACGCGGTCGGTTCGGGACGGCGCCCCTGTCTTAATTTGTCCTGCATTTGTAGCAACAGCGATATCGGCGATTGTCGCATCCTCTGTTTCGCCGGAGCATGAGAGATGACCGCTGTATAGCCAGCCCGCTTCGCCATTTCGATCGCTTCGAAAGTTTCGGTCAAAGTACCAATTTGGTTGACCTTGACTAAAATCGAGTTACTGATACCTCTTTCAATTCCTTCTGAAAGTTTCTTCGTATTTGTAACGAACAAGTCATCGCCAACAAGCTGGACTTTACTGCCGAGACGCTCGGTTAACAGCTTATGGCCCTCCCAGTCGTTCTCATCCAAACCGTCTTCAATCGAGATAATTGGATACTTAGAAACGAGCTCCTCATAGTAATTGACCATCTCTTCCGAAGAGAGGACCTTACCTTCGCCAGAAAGATGGTACTTCCCATCCTCCTTGTTAAATAGCTCAGAAGAGGCGACATCCATCGCAAGCATAATTTGTTCACCAGGCTTGTAGCCAGCTTTTTCGACTGCTTCGATAATCGTTTGCAATGCTTCTTCGTTTGAAGAAAGATTCGGCGCGAAGCCGCCTTCGTCACCGACTGCCGTATTGTATCCTTTTGACTTCAAAACGGACTTTAAGTGATGGAAAATTTCTGTCCCCATTCGTAAAGCTTCACGGAAGTTCTCGGCGCCGACCGGCATCACCATGAACTCTTGAATATCGACATTATTGTCGGCATGCTCGCCGCCATTAATAATATTCATCATCGGGACCGGAAGCTGTTTTGCGCTAAAGCCGCCGAGATACACATAGAGAGGCAAGTTTAAAGCGTCGGCCGCCGCATGTGCAACCGCTAAGGAAACACCGAGAATCGCATTGGCACCAAGCTTAGCTTTATTATTCGTCCCATCGAGTTCAAGCATCAATTCGTCGATTCCAAGCTGATCCAAAGCATCTAGACCAATAAGCTCAGGTGCAATGACGTCATTGACGTTTGCCACTGCCTTTTGAACTCCTTTTCCCATATAACGTTCGTCGCTGTCGCGCAGCTCCACCGCTTCGTATTCACCAGTTGAAGCACCACTCGGTACTAATGCACGACCTGTCGCACCAGATTCGAGCGTTATTTCCACTTCTACGGTCGGATTACCGCGTGAATCGAGCACTTCACGTGCGTAAACATCGGTTATCATTGTCATTTTTAACGTCAGCTCCTTATTTATAGGTTCATCTTTTTATGTTCGCTAAGTATGAGGGAATCCCTCTAAACACATGTAAACTACTTAAGTAATGTCGAGCCTGTCATTTCCTTCGGCTGTTTTGCTCGAGCAGCGTCAGGACAGTCGGTGCCAGATCAGCTAAGATGCCATCGTCTCGCAGGGCTGCACCCTCATCTGTAATTATGACCGGAACCCGATTCGTTGTATGTGCTGTCATCGGTTTTCCGTCGAGCGTCATGACTTCATCCGCGTTTCCGTGATCGGCCGTAATGATAGCAGCACCACCCTTTGCCACAATCGCATCGACGATCTTACCAAGACATTCATCCACCGCTTCAACCGCTTTTATTGTCGGCTCAAGCATCCCAGAGTGTCCAACCATATCGGGATTAGCAAAGTTTAAAATAATTGCATCATGGTTGTCAGCCTCGATTTCGCTAAGCAGGGCATCGGTTACTTCATATGCACTCATTTCTGGCTGTAAATCGTACGTTGCTACCTTTGGGGAATCGATTAAGATCCGTTGCTCTCCAGGAAACGGTTCTTCCCTTCCTCCACTAAAGAAAAACGTCACGTGCGGATACTTTTCCGTTTCTGCAATACGAAGCTGCTTGAAATTTTGTTGGGAAAGCACTTCTCCCAGCGTATTATCCAAATTTGTCGGGTTAAAAGCGACATAGCCATCGACCGTTTCACTGAAATGAGTTAAGCAAACATAATGAAGTCGTTTCGGAACGTCTGCTCCTCGGTCGAAGCCGCGAAAATCCTCATTCGTAAACACTTGCGACATTTGAATGGCGCGATCCGGACGAAAATTAAAGAAAATAACAGCATCGTCGTCTTTTATCGTTCCTACTGGTTCACCATTTTCCCTCGTCATTACTGACGGGATGACAAACTCATCATAAATTTCGTTTTGATAGCTGTCCGCTAAGGCATCGAGTGCTTTTTTTGTAGGAAGGTCCTTCGCCGTCAACCATTGCCCGGTATGATTTTTCTACACGCTCCCACCGTTTATCCCGATCCATTGCATAATAGCGGCCATGAAGTGAGGCTAGCTCGCCAATGCCAAGCTCGTCCATTTTTTCTTCTAGCGCGCGAATATAAACCTCAGCCGAAGTCGGGCCCACGTCACGCCCGTCGAGGAAGCCGTGTACAAACACTTTTTCAACTTTTTTTTCGCTCCGCCAATTCAAGTAAGGCAAATAAATGCTCAATATGACTGTGAATGCCGCCATCCGAGAGGAGACCATAAATATGAAGGGCGCTCTTTTTCTCTTTCACGTGCTCGATGGCTTGAAGAAAGGTTTGATTCGTAAAAAAAATCTCCTTCCCGTATGGACAAATTCACGCGGGTTAAGCTTTGATAAACGATGCGGCCTGCACCAATATTCAAATGGCCCACTTCTGAGTTGCCCATTTGACCCGCAGGAAGTCCAACGGCTTCACCAGCAGCCTCCAACGTCGTATGAGGATACGTTTCCCAATAACGGTCAAAATTCGGTTTATTCGCTTGAGCGATTGCATTTCCTTTTCTTTCATCTCTCATGCCAAAGCCGTCAAGTATAATTAGCGCAACTGGCTTCTTACTCATTTCCCTGCCCTCAACAGCTCAACAAACGATGCAGGCTCAAGACTCGCTCCACCGACTAGTGCACCGTCGATATCCGATTGGCTCATATAATCGGCAATATTTGCAGGCTTTACGCTGCCCCCATATTGAATCCGAACAGCATCTGCCGCTTCCTGCGTAAAGCATTCGGCAACGACCTGGCGAATATAGCTACAAACTTCATTGGCATCGGAAGCCGAAGAAGACTTACCTGTGCCGATTGCCCAAATAGGCTCATAAGCTATGACAGATTGCTTGACTTGTTCAGCCGTTAAACCAGACAAGCCCTTTTCTACCTGAGCTTTAACAACCGCATTCGTTTTACCTTCCTCGCGCTCTTCTAACGATTCGCCGCAGCACATAATTGGCACTAGCTGATGCTTAAAGGCAGCGTGAACCTTTTTATTCACGGTTTCGTCCGTTTCGTTAAACATTTCGCGACGCTCTGAATGTCCGATGATTACATATTCAACCTTCAGATCAGTCAGAGCTTCCGGACTGATTTCTCCAGTAAATGCACCATTTTCTTCAAAGTGACAATTTTGCGCTCCGATTGTTAAGTCGGTTCCCTCGGCTAAGTGAACAAGGCGCTCTAGAAAAAGAGCTGGAGAACACACTACCGCATCAATTTCACTGCTTGCCGGGACTTGGCCTTTCACCTCTTCGACAAATTGCGTTGCTTCAGCTAAAGTTTTGTTCATTTTCCAGTTACCTGCAATAATTGGCTTACGCATATCAATGTCCTCCCTATTTATCTGATAGTGCCACAACACCAGGAAGCTCTTTTCCTTCCATAAATTCTAATGATGCTCCGCCACCAGTAGAAATATGGCTCATTTTTTTCGGCTAAACCGAACATCTCTACAGCTGCCGCGGAATCGCCACCTCCAATGACCGAATAGGTCGATTCACTATCGGCTAAAGCCTGTGCCACACCTCTTGTTCCGTTCGTAAATGTATCGAGTTCGAATACTCCCATCGGTCCATTCCATATGACAAGTTTTGACTCAGCGACAACCTGACGATAGGTTTCGATCGTTTGAGGGCCAATATCCAACGCCTCCCAATTAGCAGGAATCGAATCGATCGAAACGACCTTCGTATTCGCATCGTTTGAAAAGTCGTCAGCCACGAGCACATCTTGCGGCAAGTAGAATTTGACTCCGTTTGCTTTCGCCTTATCCATAAAGGATTTAGCTAGCTCAATTTTGTCTTCTTCGAGCAGAGAAAGGCCAATTTCATGACCGAGCGCTTTTACGAATGTGTAAGCTAGTCCGCCCCCGATAATCAAATGATCGACCTTGTCTAATAAATTCTCGATGACACCAATTTTATCTTTTACCTTCGCTCCTCCGATAATCGCTGTAAACGGTCGAGCAGGGTCTGAAAGAACCTTGCCGAGTACGTCTAACTCCTTTTCCATCAGCAAGCCAGCCGCTGCTGGAAGATGGTGGGCAATTCCTTCCGTTGATGCATGTGCTCTGTGAGCCGCTCCAAAGGCATCATTGACATAAACATCCGCCAATGCCGCAAACTCTTTCGCAAGTTCAGGGTCGTTCTTTTCCTCTCCTGGATAAAAGCGCACATTCTCAAGCAAAAGAACGTCACCTTCGTTTAGCTCCTCTGCCGCATTCTTAACAGCAGGCCCATAAGCTTCATCAACTTTGATGACCTTTTCGCCAAGCAGCTCGCTCAGGCGATCGGCAACAGGAGCGAGACTCATTTCTCTTACATACTGTCCCTTTGGCCTGCCAAGATGACTGGCTAAAAGAGTTCGGGCACCCTTCTCCTTTAACAATTTAATCGTCGGTAATGCCGCTCGGATACGAGTATCATCGGTTATTTTGCCATCCTTTTTGGGGACATTAAAATCGACACGGCAAAACACGGTTTTTCCTTTCAAATCAAGATCACGAATTGACAGCTTATTCATTAGACGGCCTCCTTAGACAATGACAAAATGAATTGATCGTAGCAAACGCTCCCAGATGGGAAAAAAAACATGCAGAAAAGAGGAGCCTCAATCTGACTCGCTCCTCTTTCCGCTCATTTCCAAATTAAAGGCCTTGTTTTGCAATGTATTCCACAAGGTCAACGACGCGGTTTGAATAACCTGATTCGTTATCATACCATGAAATTACCTTGACCATGTTTCCTTCCATCACCATTGTTGAAAGAGCATCGATCGTAGACGAGTTCGAATTACCATTGTAATCAGTTGAAACAAGCGGTTCTTCGCTATAACCGAGAATTCCTTTTAAAGGACCTTCCGCCGCTTCTTTTAGAACAGCGTTCACTTCCTCAGCTGTCACTTCTTGATCCAATTCAGCCACAAGGTCAACAAGGGAAACGTTTGGAGTCGGTACACGCATCGCGCCACCGTTCAGCTTACCTTTAAGCTCAGGCAATACGAGAGCAACTGCTTTAGCAGCTCCGGTCGTTGTAGGAATAATATTTTCGGCAGCTGCGCGAGCACGACGGTAATCCTTATGCGGCAAATCAAGAATTTGCTGGTCATTCGTATAAGAATGAATGGTTGTCATCATCCACGACGAACTCCGAATGTGTCGTTCAACACTTTGGCAAATGGAGCGAGACAGTTCGTTGTACACGAAGCGTTGGAAATGACGTTATGGCTTGCTGCGTCGTATTTGTCCTCGTTGACGCCCATGACGATCGTAATGTCCTCGTCAGAAGCAGGAGCAGAAATTACAACTTTTTTTTGCACCAGCTTCAAGGTGTTTGGCTGCGTCTGCTTTTTTAGTAAAGATTCCAGTTGACTCGACAACAACTTCAACCCCTTTTTCTCCCCATGCTAAGTCGGCAGGGTTGCGCTCCGCAGAGATTAGGATTTCTTTCCCGTTAACGACAAGATTGTTGCCTTTTGCTTCAACCTCGCGTCAAGCGCTCCATGAACAGTATCGTATTTCAGCAAGTGTGCGAGCATATTCGCATCTGTCAGGTCATTAATTGCTACAACCTCTACATTTGGGTTTTCTAATGCTGCACGGAATACAACACGTCCGATACGTCCAAAACCATTAATACCTATTTTTGTCGCCATCTTTAAATTCCTCCTAAGATAATTTAGATAATATATCAAAAAGGGAAATCCCTTTTTATCTAACGAAACTCTAGTAAGGACTTCGCTGCTGCTTCATCAGTAATTAGGACATCACTCGGTCGATACTTCATATAGGCAGCAATAGCTTTTGCTTTCGAATGACCTCCTGCAACGGAAATAACGTATTTATCTTGTTCCAACTCGTCGAGCTGTAAGCCAATCGTTCGCTGCTTATCAATGATCTCACCTTTCCGATTAAAGTAATAACCGAAAGCTTCCGCTACTGCATGTTCTCGCTCAAGCTGATTAATAAACGAGCCTTGTGCAGCACGGCGTAGAGCCATCGTATTCGCCTCGCCGATACCGTGCATGACAATAGAAGCAGATTTAATCAGGTTTAGGATATCCATGACTGCAGGCTCCAATACAAGAGAAGCATAAGCCTCTTCGCTTAATTGCGCTGGGACGTGCAGCAAACGATATTGTGCGCCAGCCCGTCTAGCCAGCTCTGCACTAATCGTGTTAGCTTGATTCTCTACCTTTTCTCCAAGTCCACCTCTTGCCGGAACAAAGACGACCTCACGTGTTTTCGCATCAGCGTTCATCATCTCCGCTACAGCCGCTAGTGTTGTACCGCCCATTACTGCGATGACATCACCTTTGTTCAGCTTGGCCTTTAGAATGGTAATACAGGCGCGACCCATTTCACGCTTCACCCAGTCATTTCGGTCGCTGTCTCCGGCAACAACAATCGCTTTCTTTACTCCAAGCTGTTTAATTAGTTCGGCTTCAAGACCAGGTAGCCCTAACAAATCCTTCATGACCTCTTCCATGTCGACAAATAACTGCTCACCATCAGCGGTCATGCTCATTCCGGCACTCGTAAAATCTACAAGCTGCTGTTGCTTAAGAAATGTTACTTCGCTGCGTAATACACGTTCAGACAGCCCTAAATTAGAAGATAGATTCCGCCGACCTATCGGCTGCATCAAACGGATATGCTGCAAAATCCGATAGCGATGAACCATTACGTCGAGTAAGTCAGGTACTAATTTTTTTTGCATGTCTAATAGCACTTTCATAGAACCATAACTCCTTTACCGCCCTATCGGGTCATTTCACGTCCCTCATAGACATTTTTTTGTCCCGATTAAAGCAAAAAAAATACGGAATAATCTTCACCTTTCATTTTATCAAGGAAATGAGCAGGTGACAAGATCAACTTCACAAAATGTGCTCCACCAAACATGCTTTAACTTGTTTTTTTTGAGACCTGTCCGAAGTCAGCTGTTTCGCCGTTAATCGAAATCACAGGAATCATCAGCTGATACTGTTCGAGCAGTTCTTCATTTTGATAAATGTCAACCTTCGAGTAGGAAAACGAAAGTTCCTGTTGTAGATCTTTTAACAATAGCTCTGCTTCGTCGCATAAAGGACAGTTTTCTTTCGTATACATTGTCACGTTTAACATATCGGGCTCCTGTCTAACCTTTGCTTATCAATATTTTTCGTATATCGTATTACGCGATCTATTTTATCATAGACAAATCGTGAGATGAAGCGTCCTGATTTCAAGCTTTTGCCGTTTCAATTTTTTTTAAAATCGGATATGCTGAAAAGGAAAGGAAAGGAAATTAAACACAGAACGAGGAATAGTATTAAGAAGAATCGAGTGAAATGATTTGACCATTTTTGACCTTTGAAGTATGATGTACTTATAGTTAGCGGATAACTGATCATACGGAAAAGCTACCGCAACTTTATACAATTTTTGTCGAGGAGGATTTACGAATGAATTTAATTCCAACAGTTATTGAACAAACGAATCGCGGAGAACGTGCCTATGATATTTATTCCCGCCTGTTAAAGGACCGGATTGTTATGCTTGGCAGTGGAATTGACGATAATGTGGCCAATTCAATTGTCGCCCAGCTCCTCTTTTTAAATGCTGAGGATCCTGACAAGGATATCTCACTCTTTATTAATAGCCCTGGTGGTTCAATTACAGCCGGAATGGCCATTTATGATACGATGCAATACATTAAACCTGACGTATCGACGATTTGTATCGGAATGGCTGCCTCAATGGGGGCGTTTCTGCTCGCAGCCGGTGAAAAAGGCAAACGCTTTGCGCTTCCAAACAGTGAGGTTATGATTCACCAGCCTTTGGGAGGCACGAGAGGTCAAGCGTCCGATATCGAGATTCATACACGTCGAATTCTTGAAATGCGTGAAACAATAAACCAAATTCTCGCCGAGCGTACCGGTCAACCAATTGAGGTCATTGCTCGCGATACGGATCGCGATAACTTTATGACTGCTGAGAAAGCGAAAGAATACGGATTAATCGACGACATCATCGGTACTGCCAAAGATAAAAAATAATGAGAAAAGAGGAGCGCGCGAAGTGCTCCTCTTTTTATGTTCATATGAAATGGTGAGCGTAAGACAGCAGGCCAACTAGCGTCTATTAGCAGGGCGTTTAAAACGTTGAATCAATAGGCTGTTTCCCAACAAGTTCGACAAATTCGATTTCCACCATATAAGTGGGTCTAAACCTTTATTTTAAGGACTGCATCAAGTATACGAATCCGGCACATCTTCCGCGTATCCGCCTGCTATTGTTTCATGCTCACTGAGCTGAGAACGTGTTCACCATGAACTCGTTCATGTATAATCGAGCTTTTTTTACGATGTATAGCAACGATAACAGGGGTACCTTTTTACAAGGTACAATACCTCTACGCGAAAGCCTGGCCATCAAATCGTTGTATCTAACTGTCAGCTTCTCTTATTCTTCCGTTTCGATCAAATGGCGAAGAACTTCCATCGCTTCCTCTTCATCGTGACCATCAACAATAAGCGTAATTTCCGTGTTCGGGCTAATCGCAAGACTCATTAGACCCATAATGCTTTTAGCATTTACCTTTCTTTCGTTGTTAACGATATAAACCTCTGATTGAAATCGGTTGGCTTCTTGAACAAACAAAGCCGCTGGCCGCGCTTGCAAGCCAGTCTTTCTTTTTACAATAAGCTGCTGCTCTATCATCTACTATTCCTCCTTTATAGTGGTCGTTTACGTTACAATTTACTGGTATCCAACGGCTGGCCTGAGCGAACCTTTGTGGCGATTTCGTCAATTTTTTTTAGACGATGATTAATCCCGGATTTGCTCACTTTTCCGCTTTCAACCATTTCGCCTAATTCTTTTAAAGTGACATCCTGATGCTTTAAGCGCAGCTCCGCAATTTCCTGCAGCTTAGGTGGCAATTGCTCTAGACCGATTTCACGTTCCAGCAAGCGAATATTTTCAACCTGTCTCAGGGCAGCGCCAACCGTTTTATTTAAATTGGCCGTTTCGCAGTTGACAAGGCGGTTAACCGAGTTTCGCATGTCTTTCATAATACGGACATCTTCAAAATACAATAATGCCTGGTGGGCACCAATAATATTTAAAAACTCGGTTATTTTTCGCTCTCTTTCATATACGTAATGAACCCCTTTTTACGTTCCAAAATTTTTGCATTTAATCCAAATTCGTTCATTAATTCACATAAAGATGCATTATGTTCCTCATAAAGTGAGAAAATTTCCAAATGATAGGAAGGCGAATCTGGATGGTTGATGGAACCCCCGCCGAGAAAAGCTCCACGTAAATACGCTCGCTTACAGCAATGCCCGCTTATAATCGTTGGCGATATTGTTCGAATAAAAGTGAAGTCCTCTCCAAGGATCTCCAATTCTTCTAACAGCATACGCGCTTCCTCGACAATCCGTACAAGATAAACGTTATTTTTCTTCAGGCGCATTTTTTTTCCGAACGAGCAGTTCTAGGAAAATTGTTGGGTGTAATTTTTTTTATTAATGTATAAATCCGTCTAGCAATCGCTGCATTTTCAGTTGTAATATCTAAACAAAGCTGCTTTTGGCTATACGATAATGAGCCGTTCATACGGATCAATGCCGATATTTCCGCTTTTACACAGCAATCTGCCTGTTCAAGCTGTGTCAATTCTTTTTTTGTAGTAGCTGCGAAAGACACGGTTTATACCCCTTTCCATCGTACAGACTAAACCCAGTCATTCTGTACGCTTTATTGTTTTATGGCTCTTTCTGTCGTTCTCAGCAATGCTTCTGAGACTTTGATCGCGTCATGCCGGAGCTTCCCCTCTTTCTCTATTGCAAATTGATCGCAAATAACCGTTACGCCAATCTGCTTAAGCTCATCCTTATTTATTTCCACAGGATAAGCTCCTTCATTCGCATAATTTTCCTTGACCTGCTCAGAGATAGGTGAGCCATGAACAAGAATATGGTCAATGCATTCTTTGCCCCCATGCTTAATGATGCTTTGTAAATGTTGGGCGGCTGTATAGCTATCTGTTTCACCAGATTGCGTCATCACATTGGAAATATAAACCTTAGGTGCTTTCGATGCACAAATTGCTTCGACAATTCCCGGCACGAGTAAATTGGGAATAATGCTCGTATAAAGGCTGCCAGGTCCCATGACGATTAAGTCAGCGGTCGAAATCGCTTTAAGACTTGCAGATAACGGAAGCACTTCCTCCGGTGTAAGATAGACGCGCTTAATTTTTTTTCTTTGCTAGCGGAATGGCCGATTCTCCTGTGACGGTTGAACCGTCCTCCATCACTGCATGGAGCACAGTACTGCGATTTGTTGCCGGTAAGACGGTTCCACGAACATTCAACACCTTACTCAATTCAGAAATTCCTTGAGCAAAGTCGCCTGTTATCGAGGTCATACCAGCGAGAAGCAAATTTCCGAGTGAATGACCGGAAAGGCCATTGCCATTCTCAAAACGATGCTGGAACATTTGCTCAACAAGCGGTTCAACTTCCGCCAACGCCACGAGCACATTACGGACATCTCCTGGAGGCGGAATATCGAGCTCCTTTCGCAAGCGGCCTGAACTGCCGCCATCATCTGCGACTGTCACGATTGCAGTAATATCCACCGGGAACGTTTTTAACCCTCGTAGAAGCACAGACAGTCCTGTCCCTCCACCAATTACGACTACTTTTTTTATTCATCCGAGCAATCCCTTTCCCTTTTCAATATCTCGATGGCTCACATGAGTGACAAATTCACCAGAAAAGGCTTTACCGAAATATTCGGCTAAAGTGACTGATCGGTGTTTTCCTCCTGTACAACCAATACCAATGACAACCTGACTTTTTCCTTCACGCTTGGAAAGTGGGAGCATAAAAAGCAGCAAGTCCCTTAATCTCTCAATAAACTGCTTCGTTTCTGCCCACTTTAAAACATAGGAGGACACTTCTTCATCCAAACCTGTTTTCGGTCGCATATGCTCGATATAATGCGGATTAGGCAAAAAAAACGGACATCAAAAACCATATCTGCATCGATAGGAATTCCATATTTAAACCCAAAGGAAACAATATTAACAGTAAAAATCGTCTGTTCAGCTGTAAAACGCTGTGCGATTCGCTCTCGTAATTGTACGGGCTTTAAATCAGTCGTATCGATAATTTGCTGCGAACGCCCCTTCATCTCCTCAAGCAGCTCACGCTCGCGGCGAATTCCGTCTAACGGAAGACCACTTTTCGCAAGCGGATGTGAGCGTCTCGTTTCCTTATAGCGTTGGACTAGTTTGGCATCCTTCGCATCAAGGAATAGAATTTGTACCTTTAAATTCACATCAGGTGACTGATCAATCGTATCTATGGCTTCAAATAAGTCCTTGAAAAATGCTTGACCACGCAAATCGACAACTAAGGCCGCTTTATTCATCGTCCCGTTTGAGCCCCTTATTAAATCGACAAATTTAGGAATTAAAGCGGGTGGCATATTATCGATACAAAAGTAGCCCAAGTCTTCAAAGCTTTGTACAGCAACCGTCTTCCCTGCTCCCGACATACCAGTTATAATAACGAGTTGGATTTCTTCTTTCGTTTCTACCAAGACGATCATCCTTTTTCTTAAATTCAGAGTTTAGCAGATCCTGGATCAAGCCGGTAGGAAAGTAGCTTAAAATCCGGAGTATAGTGAAACGTGCAGTAAAGTAATCCTTCTCCATTTAAAACATGGGAAAGTATATGCTTATCGCCTTGAGCCATTGGCAACGCCAATATTTCCCCATTATTTTTCCATTCTAATACTCCTTCAGGAGAAGCGGTTAATTGCTTACCGGTACAATCGCTTGCTCTAAACGTAAACATCATCCACTCTGAAACCATCTGCTCGTTTTCAACGATTACCATTGAGGATACAGCTTTCAGTTCAGCGTTTTTTACAGAAAGCCCCGTCTCTTCCCGAAATTCTCGGACGACTGATTCTTTAATCGTTTCCCCAGCTTCCATCTTTCCACCGGGAGCCACCCACCAGCCGCGGCTCGGCTTTTGTAAAAGCAACGCTTCATCATGATTAGTTAGTATGCAGTTCGTAATCCTTTGCACCGGTTTCACCTCTTGTTCCTGCTCTTACTATATTATACGATCAATTCCGTATCGTCACAATTGATTCAGTTTCGGTTGCAAAAGGGCTTCAGGTAAAGTGAACTTCGCAGGCTTAACCAAGGGAGAGTGCAGACTTGTGTCCATTTTATTTCGGTTATCTTTCCTGAGCTTTGCATAGAAAATCAAAATTATTTAAAGCATGGGTAGTATGATGAACTCTTAGGAGCGGATGGGAATAATGGCTAAAAAAAGGCACGGACTTATCGTCCGTGCAAAAATATATAAAAAAGGGGGTCAATTACTTAGTTCTTATCATACCCATTTATTGTTTCATCACTGTTACAGAAGGATTAAGTCCGAATTACATTAGAAGAATTTGGGACGAGTGGTAACCTTTATCAAAACCTGTTCGCTCCTTGAACAGCGCCGCGTTCCTACCTTGATAAGAGACTTCCTGGACTACACCCGCTTCTGTTTTATTTCGACCTTTTTCTTTGTGCTGAATAAGCCTAAGAAATTGTCCTCTTAACAGCTGTTCAATCGTAAGCCATTCTCACTTCGACTTTGCTTAATTCCCCTGAGGAACTGATTCCTCCAAGCTCTCAAGGTAATGCTGTGCGTTTTGCGCAGCCAAGCTACCATCACCTGTAGCTGTAACGATTTGACGCAGTGATTTTTCACGCACATCACCGGCGGCAAATACTCCTGGCAGCTTCGTTTCCATTTCTTCATTTGTAACGATATATCCTTCTTCGTTAAGAATGCCAAGCTTTGGACACTTTGATTCAAAGGGAGCATTCCAATATATACGAATACGCCATCCGTTTTGAACTCTTTTTGCTCACCTGTGCCAGTATGCTCAATCGTGACACTTCCAACCTTTCCCTTTTCCTCATTTATTTCCTTAACGACATGGTCCCAAATAAATTCTACCTTCTCGTTTGCAAATGCCCGATCCTGTAAAATTTTCTGAGCGCGCAACTGGTCGCGACGATGAATGATCGTTACTTTTGAGGCAAATCGAGTTAAGAATACAGCCTCCTCTACAGCTGAGTCACCTCCGCCGACGACAACCAGCTCTCTGTTTTTAAAGAAGGCTCCGTCGCATACCGCGCAATAAGAAACGCCGCGTCCGCCCAGCTCTTGTTCACCCGGAATGCCAAGTTTTTTGTATTCAGCTCCCGTAGCGACGATTACTGCACGGGCACGATATTCTTTATTGCCTGCACGAACTAGCTTTAGCTCTCCTTGCTCGACAATTTCCTTAATATCTCCGTATCCGTATTCCGCACCAAATTTCTTCGCATGCTCAAACATTTTATTGGAAAGCTCCGGACCAAGAATATGATCGAAGCCAGGGTAATTTTCAACGTCCTCCGTATTCGCCATTTGTCCCCCGGGCACGCCTCGTTCTATCATAAGGGTACTCAGGTTTGCTCGCGATGCATAAACGGCAGCTGTCATTCCAGCTGGACCAGCACCTGCAATGATCACATCATAAATCTTTTCTTCGCTCATGACTTCCACTCCTTACATTTCCTGCTTAATTACTCATATCGTATCAATTTTGCTTTGATATTGTCTATTGTTCTGCTCACGGATTAGCCCCAGATTGAATATGTGACCTCTTGCTTCATCAGTGGCTTCAGCTGCAGCAGATGATCCGCCCGTTTATGCCTATACATGGAAGCTCGCTGCCAATATTGAATAGCTCTATTCTCGCATCCGGTATGATACAAAGCTACCCCTAAACAAAAGAGCCAATTCGGGTGCTGTTCAAGGATTGAAGGCTCAACCCCTTGAAGTCGAACTGCAGCCTCTTCATACTTTTCCACTGTACAAAGTACTTCAGCAACTTTAATATGGTGATCGATATCGAGCGGATACACTTGAATCAAAGCTTGAATAAAGGCTCTGCCTTATTAGCTTCTCCTTTTTTCGTAAAAAAAATAACGCGAGGTTACAAATAGCAAACAAATTCCCCTCATCTTTGGCAAGCACCTGCTCACATATTGTAAAGGAAGAATCGTCACCTAGTCGAAAAAGCGCCTCGGCTAAATGGTTTTGTGCCGCCCAACAGGTCGGATAATCAAGCAAAATGTCTTGAAGTACCGGTATTGCCTCCTGCAGCTTACCTTGCTGCAACAGCTCCCTTGCTTTTTCATGCTCGATAATTAACTCATCCGAACGTTCAGCTTGTCCGTTGTCCCACTCGTTCAACGATTGCCGTTCTAGCTGCAGGAGCTCCAGCAAATCATGGGCATCCTCAGAAAAGCTGCCATCGGGACAGAGCTGCAAGTACCGCGAAACAGTTCGCTCTGCCTTTTCGAATAGGCCAAGATAAGCGTAATTGTTAGCAAGAAAATAAAAGCATTCCTTTTGCTCCTCGCCGTAATCCTCAATAACATGGTTTAGGATTTCCGTAGAGCGTTCATATTCTCCGATTTCCGACAGTACTGCTGCTAATTGTATTTGAAAAACAGGCTCCTTATCCGTTAATTTAACAGCCCGTTCAAATAATTTGACCGCCCGTTGCATTTGTTTTTTTTCGATATGCTGTAATTCCCCTGCGAAAATAGTAATCGCCACTGCGATAAAAAGGGATAACCTTTCGCTTCTGCTGTTTATTTTCTTGTCTACCATCCATGAAGTAAAATTCCTCCAGTATTCAATCATAGCCACTAGTATACTATATTACACGAGAGATGAGCACTTTTTTTTGTGCGCCTTTCCACCGACTAAAGACTAAGGCATACCTCTTTAAAGCCCAGCTTGTCAGCGTGCAAGCTGTAATTCAAGCGTGGTCATTCTCCTAAGTTTACTAAAATTAACAAAATTATCTATTCAATCGTTAATGGACGCCTAATGTTAGTTGTACAGCTGACAGTTGATGCGTAATCTCTGAGCATTTGTAAAGGAGCTTGTAAGGGAAAAGCGTTGAAAAGTGGTGTTCAAATTGCCAGAACAGACGAATAAATTCAAGAGTTTCTATAGATGTTACTCAAGTTTAGCTTGAAGAAATGATGCGGAGCGACAGGCAAGGATGGAACCTGAAACCGTGTAGGAATTATGAACAGACGCGGATCCGTTCTAGATGACCTCACGCAAAGGAACATTGAAATGAAGTATTTCTGCCCTTCATTCCAATGCTCTCCCCATTATTCTTGTGCTTGCTGTTCTTTTACAATCGTTCGGTACTCATCTTCCATCTCCCTAATAAAGGTTTGCACATCAATATCCGATTGCGCCTTTTGCTCAATGAAGTCGCTCGTTTTCGTCCCCAAAAAAATTAGAAGCATACTGTAAAATGTCAGGGCCGAACGGTGAATATTCAGCTGGCTTGGCCGGGGTACCAGAATAAATCCCCGCCACGTTAAGCTCAGTATTCTCCCCTGCCAGGTAGGCAGCAATTTCTGGGTCGGCCAAAACAGGAGCAACCCCAACTTGAGCCATATTAATTTGCTGCTCTTTCGTTGTTACAACTCTAGTAATTTAAACGCCGCTTCTGAATGCTCAGTATGCTGACTAATTCCTAATGTTAACGGCAAATTATTTGGAATGACGTCAGGGGCATCAGGCCAGCCCGGAAAGCGCACGACATCAAAGTTCAATTCTTCATGAGCCGATAGGTCAGGAATATTGGACACTGTCAATATATTCATCGCTACATTTCCAGCCTTGAAATTTGTTGCTTCTTGATCGGTAATTGTATTTCCAGGAATGCTAATTAAAGCATCAATCAAGTCGAAATATTGCGCAAACTCAGGCTGGTTTGAGAAACGAACTTCCCCTGTTTCTGGATCGGTTCCTGTAACCGACAACTGCTGAAATGCTTGGGACCAGCTATGCGTATCAAGACCTACATAGTTCACGCCATTCCTTTCTCCCGTTACTTTCGGAACAAGCTCAACTATTTCATCCCAAGTTATCCCGTCCGTTGGGTAGTTCACACCAAAGGAATCAAAAATATCTTTATTATAAAAGAGCCCAAACACGACATCCTCAATAGGAAGTCCTAACAAACGATTTTGCCCTTCAGGATCGCGAGAGCGGATGGCTTCGATTGCTCCTTCACGAAATTGACCTAACTCCATATTTGCTTGGTCCACGAAATCATCAAGAGGTGTCACCATTTCCATACTGTTTAACTCACGAAAATCGCCCAAAACGAGAACAACGTCAGGAATCTTCCCTTGGGCAAAAGTCTCTTCCAAAGTTGCTCGATCCGTCCAACCGACAATCGGTTCAATCGTAATATTAGGATATTCCTTTTCAAATTCAACCTTCATCCGTTCAGCGACTTGTTCTTCACTCCATGGTGCCATAAATGTCAGTGTAATTTCCTCATCTGGGTCAAACCCTTCATTTTCCTCCTCAGCGTTTCCCCTGTCATCTGTCGCTGCTTCTTCTTCAATGTCACCCGTTGCCGGTTCGCCACGATTACAGCCGAACACGATTAACATTGTAAACATCATGAACACTAAAGGATAGAATTGCTTTTTCATCGAAAGTTGTCTCCTTTGCCTTTAGATTCGTTTCTCCCTCTCTGTCCACGTCCCCTATATTTCTTACTATTTAGTTATTTCAATATAAGCTAATGAAAATGAATTTGGTGTGAATGTTTCACAAATTCATCCCTTTAAAGGCTTTAAACGTCATGGCTTAGGACGTTTTGAGCAGCAAAGTTGGCTTCCCTTACTCATTTCTTGCACGTAAAAAAAAGTATTTTTGCCGTTAAGTTACAACCGCGTATCGTTTACAACCCGAAAAAAAAGCCAAAAAAAGAAGACCTCCTTTTGGCATCGAACGCTTCCATAATGGACATTGCTTATATCGCCACTATGAAAGGAACAGCTCGAAAAATTGGTCTTCTTATATACAAACTATTGCTCCTTGGATAAGCTTCTCAGAGCATAAATACGATGATTAAACCTAAAACGAACGTTTAGCCTGCTAATGCGTTGTTCACTGTTGCTAGTACTTGCCGCTTTTCGCCTTGCTCGCTATAGCTAAACTAAGAAAGGCGCCTTTTATTGCTGGTGTCTTTCTTCAAGCACCTCAAGCACGTCATCGAGCGGCAGTTTTTGTTCGCGCAGTAAAACGAGTACATGATAAAGCAAATCCGCCACTTCCCATTTTAACTCTTCATGGTCGCGATTTTTGGCGGCAATAATCACTTCGCCTGCTTCCTCGCCAACCTTTTTTTAAGATTTTGTCTACACCTTTTTCGAATAAGTATGTCGTATAGGCTCCTTCCGGCATTTCCGCCTCGCGTTGCGCAATCAACTGCTCAAGCTGAGTAATAATCCTGAAACGATCTGGCTTGCTGTTAACGCCATTCTCGAATAATGAATCGGCAAAGCAGGAATACGTTCCTTTGTGGCAAGCGGGCCCTTCCGGCACGACAAGCACAACTAGAGCATCCGCATCACAATCGTAACGGATATCAACGATTTTCTGTGTATTTCCAGAGGTTTCTCCCTTATGCCAAAGCTCTTGGCGCGAGCGGCTGTAAAACCACGTTTCCTTTGTTTCTATCGATTGCTGCAACGAAGCCTGATTCATATAAGCAAGCGTCAGCACTTCCTTGCTCACGGCATCCTGGACAATGGCTGGGACGAGCCCGTTATCATCAAATTTAATCGCCTTAATCGTCATCGTATCGCCAGCCTTCCTTTTTCAAAAATGCCTTTACTTCCTCGACTGAAGTTTCCTTATAGTGGAAAATAGACGCCGCCAGTGCTGCATCAGCATTCGCTGCATTAAAAACCTCCGCAAAATGCTCTTTGTTCCCTGCCCCACCTGAGGCGATAACCGGTACAGAAACAGCCTCATGAATTGCCTTAGTCAATGCGAGATCAAAGCCCGTCTTAGCACCATCGTGATCCATGCTCGTCAGCAGAATTTCACCAGCACCGAGCCGGACGGCTTCTTTCGCCCAATCGACCGCTTTCCACTCCGTTGCTTCTCCCGCCATGAGTGTAGATACGCCAAGTCTTTAGCTCGTCATCGTATTTGGCATCAATAGCGATGACTATACATTGTGATCCGAAAAAAATCTGCTCCTTCTTTGATCAGCTCGGGTCGATTTACTGCCGCTGTGTTGAGCGATACTTTATCTGCTCCCGCTCGCAGCACTCGCTTCATATCCTCAAGTGTGTTAATGCCACCGCCGACTGTAAACGGAATGGCGAGCCTTGCAGCCACCTGTTCCACCACTTCAACCATCGTTTCCCGTCCTTCATGAGAAGCAGAAATATCGAGGAAAACTAATTCATCGGCGCCTTGCTCATCGTAGAAAGTAGCCAATTCAACTGGGTCACCGGCATCGCGTAAATCAACAAACTGAATTCCTTTAACAACACGACCGTCCTTTACGTCAAGACACGGAATGATTCGTTTTGTCAGCATTAGCTACCCTCTTTCTTTAACGCATCAGTAGCGTAAATTGATTTGTATACAGAGCTTTTCCGACAATAGCCCCCCCAACGCCGTCACGAGCATGGACGTGCAAGCTTTGCAAATCAGCAAGGGAGCTCACTCCTCCTGAAGCGATCACTTCCTTGCCTGTTGCCTTGGCCAAGCGGGCAATCGCTTCCGTATTAGGGCCGGAAAGCATACCATCGCGGGAGATATCGGTAAATATAAACACCTCTGCTCCGTGTTTACCAAGCTCTCGTGCCAGCTCCTCCGCCTTCACAGTTGACGTTTCGAGCCAGCCTTCTGTGGCGACATAGCCATCACGAGCATCGAGTCCAATTACAATCCGTTCCCCACCGTATTCGGCAAGCATTTTCTTTGTAAACTCGGGATTCTTAACAGCAATGCTGCCAAGAATTACGCGCTCGACTCCGTTTTCCAAATAAAAGGCGATATCAGCGGCAGTTCGAATGCCGCCGCCAACCTGGACCGAGACGTCCAGCTCCCGAGCGACGCGAACGACATGCTCATCGTTAATTCTCTCCTTCGCTTTCGCTCCATCTAAATCAACCATATGAATCCAGCTTGCGCCCGCCCGGACAAACCGCTCAGCCATGTCAAAAGGAGAATCGCCATAGACAGTTTCTTGATTATAGTCACCTTGCACAAGGCGAACACATTTCCCGGCTCGCATATCAATCGCTGGGTAAATTGTAAACTTACTCACGAGACGCTTCCTCCTTCACCAGCTCACCAAAATTTTTTTAATATCGCCATACCGACCTGACTGCTCTTTTCCGGATGAAATTGCGTACCCATGACATATCCTCGGCCGACAACAGCAGGAACGGTTCCATCATAATGGCTCGTCGCAAGCAATATCTCCGAATCGTCAGACTTGACAACATAGGAATGGACAAAATAAACATATCCTTCTTCAACATTAGTTAAGAGCGGATGCTCATTTTGAGTAAAGTTAAGCTTATTCCACCCCATGTGCGGGACCTTATACCTTTGGCCATCCTGCCCAACCCCATGAAATCGCTCGATTCGCCCTGGCAATAAGCAAACACCCTTCGTTTTCTTAAGCTCATCGCTTTCCTCAAACAAGAGCTGCATTCCTAGACATATCCCAAGCAACGGTTTACGTGCGAAAGCCCAATCCTGCAAAAACGCCGACAATCCAGATTCGTTTAAAATTGCCATCGCATCTGGAAAAGCCCCCACACCAGGCAAAATCAGTCCGTCTACCTCGCATAGCTCTTCGATCTTGCCAGAGACGATATAGTCGAGATTTAACCTTTCTAGCGCTTTTCTGACGCTGTACAAATTGCCCATTCCATAATCAATAATTCCGATCATTTATAGCATCCCTTTCGTTGAAGGAACACCCTTCACCCGTTCGTCAACCATCGTTGCTTCGTCCAGCGCTCTTGCCAGCGCTTTAAACACCGCTTCAATCATATGATGGGTATTATGACCGTAATGGACGATTACATGGAGGTTCATCCGTGCTTCCAGTGCCAGCTTCCAAAGAAATTCGTGCACGAGCTCCGTATCGAAGGTTCCGACTTTTCCGCTCGGAAATTCAGCACGAAATTCGAGATGAGGCGATTGCTTAAATCTACCACAACTTGAGCAAGTGTCTCATCCATCGGGACAAAGGCATTCCCGTAACGCTTGATCCCTTTTTTTATCTCCGAGAGCTTCCTTTAAGGCATGCCCTAGACAAATGCCGATATCCTCAGTCGTATGATGGTCATCCACGTCCGTATCGCCCTTAGCCTGAACAGTTAAATTGAAATGACCGTGCTTCGTAAATAGATCTAGCATATGAGTGAGAAACGGAACACCTGTCTCAAGCTCTGCTTTCCCCATTCCATCAATTGCAAAATCAAGCTTAATTTGAGTTTCTCCTGTCTCCCGTTCAACTTTTGCCTGACGTGCTTCCATTACTCTTCCTCCAATCGAATTTCAATCGCTCGAGCATGCGCTTCAAGCCCTTCCAGTCGAGCTAACGTTGTTATTTGTTTCGCATTCGTGTAGAAAGCTTTTTTACTGTAACTAATAATGCTCGATTTTTTCGTAAAATCGTCGACATTCAACGGGCTGGAAAAGCGAGCCGTTCCATTTGTCGGTAAAATATGATTCGGTCCGGCGAAATAATCGCCTACCGGCTCTGAGCTGTATGGGCCGAGGAATATTGCACCCGCATGTCTAATCTTGCCGACAAGCATCATCGGCTCCTCTGTTATAATTTCTAGGTGCTCGGGAGCTAGCTCATTGACCGTTTCAACAGCCTCAGCTAGACTCCTTGCGACATAAGCCACTCCAAAATCAGCGAGCGACCGAGCGGCGATTTCTTGCTTCGGCAACGCTTTAGCTGCGATTCGACCTCAAACGAGACGTCTTCCGCCAGCTGTCGCGATGTCGTCACTAACACAGCGGAAGCTCGTTCGTCATGCTCTGCTTGAGAAAGCAAATCTGCGGCAATATATGCCGGATTTGCGGTATTATCAGCGAGAACAACAATTTCACTCGGTCCGGCAATCATATCAATGTCCACATGACCAAACACTTCTCGTTTCGCAAGAGCAACAAAAATATTTCCTGGTCCGGTAATTTTATCGACAGATGGTACCGTTTCCGTTCCATATGCAAGCGCAGCAATGGCTTGAGCACCGCCGAGCTTAAAAATGTGTTCAACCCCTAATTCTGCAGCAGTCACAAGCCTCTCCGCTGCAATCGAGCCATCAGCTTCAGGTGGTGTCACCATAACAATCGATTTTACCCCGGCAACCTTGGCAGGGATCACATTCATCATAATCGACGATGGATAGGATGCTTTGCCTCCCGGAACGTAGACACCAACAGAATCGAGCGGTGTAATCTTCTGTCCGAGCAATGTACCGTCAGCCTTCGTCGTAAACCAAGATTGGCGCTTTTGTCGCTCATGAAAATCATGAATATTTTCGATCGCTTGTCGAACGGCAGAAAGAACGGCTTGATCGATAGCTTCATAGGCAGCTGCTATTTCCTCTTCTGTTACTTTGAGCGAGGACAGCCTTGCCTGGTCAAGCTTTGCCGTTAAGGAAAATAACGCGTCATCACCTTGCTCCTTGACTTGTTCAATAATCGTCTTCACAGCTTCCCTTTGCCGTTCAGTCCCGGTATCTACATTCCGTCTCAAATTAACTTTTTGATCAATGGCAACAATTTTCACGGTTTACCCCTCCTTAACGACTTTTGATAATCGTTCGACCATTTGATCAATTCGCTCATCCTTCATCCGGTAACTGACTGGATTGACGATCAGTCTTGACGTAATCGGTACAATCGTCTCAAGCTCAACAAGACCGTTCTCCTTAAGCGTTCTTCCGGTTGAAACGATATCGACAATTCGATCGGCAAGCCCGATTAAAGGAGCGAGTTCAATCGATCCGTTCAGTTTGATAATTTCGACCTGTTCTCCTTGCTCCTTAAAATAACTTGTAGCGAGCTTCGGATATTTGGAAGCTACCTTCGGGTTGATGTCTTTTTTTTCATAGCCAGGCAAGCCAGCAACCGCCAAATAACAATTACTAATATTTAAGTCAAGCACTTCATATACGTCGCGTTCTTCTTCGATCATTACGTCCTTGCCTGCTACTCCGGCATCAGCCACACCATGCTCAACATACGTCGGAACATCCATTGGTTTGGCAAGAATAAACCGCATATTCTCCTCAGGAACATCGACGATCAGCTTACGCGAATCGATAAACTCATCAGGCAAACGATAGCCCGCCTTGCGCAACAACTCCACGGCTTCCTCAAAGATTCTTCCCTTTGGCATCGCCATCGTCAGGACTGTGCTCATTAGTTGCGCCTCCCTTCATTTTTCCGGTGCAATCAATGACATCGGAAAACTGTTCAGACATTCGGTCAAGATTCTCAACACCAGCCACATCTTGAAGCACGACCATTTCCCCGGCGTTCCGTTTACTCTTGGCAAGACGGATCGCTTCCTTTCGGCGTTCCTTACTGAAGATGATACACGTTTGCTCCTTCACATTTGTGGTTTCCCCTATCGCTTCGACAAGCAGATCAACGCGAACGCCAAAACCAGTCGCTTGGGCAGGCCGATTAAATTTTGCCAGTAGCTCATCATAGCGTCCACCACTGCAGAGTGGAACGCCGAGTCGCTGCCCGTACCCTTCAAAAACGACTCCAGTGTAATAGCTCATATGCAAAACAAGATTCAAGTCAAACTTCACATACTCGACCACTTGATGGCTCTCCAAAACTTCCCAAAGCTGCTTAAGTTCAGATAGAGCCTTCTCACCCGCTTCCGACTTCACAAGTTTCGCCGCTAACTTTAACGTATTTCGTCCACCCCGAAGCTTGAGCAGTCCAAGTAAGCTCTCCTTTTCAACGGATGACAAAGCAAGACCCTTCACATACTCACGATAGCCAACATAATTTTTTTTCGTATAAAAATCTCATCAATGCTTGGGCCCGCTCTTCCGATTGAACGCTATCAAGCAGCAATGCTTGCAAATAGCCAACATGGCCGATCGCTATTTTAAAGTCGGTTAAGCCTGCCTTCTTTAAAGCTGCCGCCATTAGTGCAATGACTTCTCCATCTGCACTGACGGTACTATCGCCAATTAGTTCTACGCCAACCTGCTCGAATTCTGTAGGCTTTCCTGCCTCATATTGTTGTGCTCGGTAGACGAGCGATTGATAGGCCAAGCGGAGCGGATAGTTCGCCCTCTTTAAGCTTGAAGCGACTACCCTAGCGATTGGGGCAGTCATATCAGGGCAAAGCACGAGCGTATTGCCTTGCTTATCAAGCAATTTAAACAGCTGTTGATCGAGGATGGCAGATGCCATTCCAACCGTTTCATAGTACTCAAGCGTCGGCGTTTCAATCATTTGATAGCCCCAGCTTTGAATTTCCGTTTCGATTTGCTCACATATTCGCTTTTTTTGTCTGATAAAGCTCAGGTACCGTATCTCTCATCCCAAGCGGCTTTTCAAACATAAATGGTTTCGACATGTCTCCACCTCAAATTTTACTGTATGAATTAACGTTCAGATAACTTTACTTTAGTTCGCTAATATACTAATAAGATAAAGTATTTTCAGTTTACCTTGCCGATAAGAAAACGTCAAGATAGAACCGTCAAATTGTTCGCTTTATTTTGAGAATAAAAGGGAGGGTTGAACAAGTGCTAGTGGTATAAAACCTGGCGCTCGCAATTACTCGGTCTCAACGCTAACCACGAACCCTTTGCTTTCAGCAAAAACCGCACTAGCGTGCAGTTTATAGTTGTTTATTTTCTTCTCTAATAAGCTGCATCGGGTTCCCGCCAACAAACGCGCCTGCTGGAACATCACGATTAACTAATGTCCCAGCAGAAACGATCGCCCGATCGCCAATAGTGACCCCTGGTAAAATCGTCGTATTGGCCCCAATCATCACCTCGTCACCGATAATGACATCGCCAAGACGATATTCCTTTATTAAATATTCATGAGCAAGAATCGTCGTATTGTATCCGACGATCGTGTTTTTCCCTATAGAAATTCGTTCAGGAAACATAACATCGATCATGACCATAAGGCAACAGCAGTCTCGTCGCCGACTTTCATCCGTAAAAACGTACGGTACAGCCAATTTTTCATCTTTAAAAATGGCGTATAGCGAGCGAGCTGAATAATCACGAAATTTTTAACAACCTTCCAAAATGGAACCGTCTTGTAAATTTGCCAAAGAGAATTGGAAACATTTACTTGATAACGCTCCGTCTTGCGGCTCACGGCGCTCTCACTCCTACAATTTCAAGCAAATCGCGCATATTGTTTAATACAAAATCGGGTTCAAATGAACGAATAAACGCCTCTCCTTTGATTGACCAACCTACGGCAGCGGTCAGCACACCGGCGTTTTTTCCTGCTAAAATATCGTACTGGCTGTCGCCGACCATTATCGCACTCTTCTTGTCAGATCCTAATGCTCTCAACGCTTTTTCCAGAGGCTCCGGGTCCGGCTTCGCGTTTTCAACATCATTAAGGCCAATGACAACATCAAAAAATCGATCAAGCCCTATTAATTTTAACCCCATAAGAGCCGTTTCGTTAATTTTAGTCGTAACGACGGCAAGCTTGTATCCTTTCTTGTCGAGCTCCTCGATCGTTTCATATACACCTTCATACTCCCGCACAAGTTCATCATGCTTTTCATGATTAAATTGACGGTAAACGGCAATCATTTCCTCGTAGCGATCCCGATCGATCGAGCGAAAGCTTTCGGTCAAAGTAGGTCCGATAAACTCAATCACCTGCTCGCGTTGATACTCCCCCGGTTTGTAGTGCTCAAGTGTATGAAGAAAAGAAGCAATGATTAGTTCATTCGTATTAATCAGTGTCCCGTCTAGATCAAACAATAATGTATCAATGTTCATAGGTCGCTTCCTTTCCTTTTAATCCTTGTCCTTTCTTTTCCAGCCTTCTCCATATGAAAGCCACAACAATCGTTACGATTATCGCCGTAATTAGACGAATCAGCAGCAATGGCCACACCGGAATACCGAGCGGAATAAAAATCAAGGTATCCTCGACCACCGCGTGACAAGCTACTAGGAAAATAAAGACTAGATACAAATCCTTCTTTTTAACTCCATCCTCTTTGACAGCCTGAATCATCACGCCGGCCCCAAAGGCCAAACCGAACGCGAGTCCTGAAGCAAGCGTCGTTGAAGTATTACTGCTAATGCCGAGCAACCTTGTAAAAGGGCGCATGCTTTCGCCAACAAATTTAACCAATTCATTTCCTTCGCAATTTGAATAAACAACATGAGAGGGATAACAATGATCGCTAATTGAACGATCCCTAACAAGGCACTCTCGATTCCTTTCCACAAAATCGCCAACCAGCCAGTAACCTCAGTCTCTGGCGACGTAGGAAAAAAATCCGTATTGTGCTATTTCCCCTCCACCGTTCCAAAGCCTGGCTATGAGAAAAGCTGAAAGGAGCGCCAGACTCACTCTCACTGCCATGACCACAGTCATGCTAATACCAACTTTTACTGCAACGGCCGATTCCACAAACAAATTATGCGAAAAAGACAGCATGACCGCGAGAATAAATACTTCTTTGACCGTCAAATCTAGCGTCAAAATCGCACCGATTGCCGCATACAGGTTGGAAACATTGCCGATGACGAGCGGAATGGCTGCTTCTCCCGGCAAGCCAATCCAGTTCATCAACGGTGCTAGCGCACCGGCTATCCAGCCAAGCACTGGTGTATAGCCGAGTATCGTTACAATGAGCGTAATCGGAAAAATTATTTTACCGAGCATCCAAGTCGTTTTCAATCCAACAAGAATGCCACGTTTACACATCCCCATCCTACACACTCCTATTTTTTCCAAACTTCGGCTACCCTTAAACATCGGGCAACTCACGTTTCTTCTCTCTATCTTTATTTTGCCTTAGTCATTATTCGCGGAAAGATGGCTCCAACTTCAAGCCAGTCTCAGGAAATGAGAAAAGCTTGAACAGAAAATACATAAACCGTTTATTCTCTGAAGCTCGAGATGGCCATTGTCATGAACGACTTGACCCGAGCACCTCCATATTTGATTCGTTGGTAGGCAACCGAAGTGGGGCAGAGCCTCCACCTGAACCACCGCTCGTTATAGCCTTGTCGAAGCGAGTTTACTTTTTCTTCTTTCGTTTTCCTTTTTTTTGCAGATATTGCACGGTCGAGGTAGCGTGGAGTGTTTGGCTGCTTACGGCGATAAATCCATAGTACAATCGAGCCAATCACTAATACGACTGAAATGACCTGTGCCGTTTTTAAGAAACCCCCGATTAATAAATAGTCGAGACGAATGCCTTCAATGAAAAAGCGTCCAACTGAATACCAGATCACGTAGCTTAAGAATAGTTCACCTTGTCTTAAATTCACCCGTCGCAAATAAAGCAGCAGGAAGACCCCTAACAAGTTCCAGACAGATTCGTACAAAAACGTTGGGTGATAATAGGTTCCATTAATATACATTTGATTAATAATAAAATCTGGTAAAAACAGCCCTTCAAGAAATTCTCTCGTAACCGGTCCCCCGTACACTTCCTGATTCATAAAATTACCCCAACGACCGATCGCTTGCCCGAGTAAAATACTCGGAGCTGCTACATCAGCTAGCTGCCAGAAGGAGAGCTTTCTTTTTTTTGGCAAAGAGATAAGCTGTTATGACTGCACCGATTAACGCTCCGTGAATGGCAATGCCACCCTCCCAAATGTAGAAGACACGAATCGGATCATCGGCAAACTGCTCCCAGCGAAAAATGACATAATACAGCCTTGCAGATAAAATCGAAATAGGTAACGCGAACAATAACAGGTCGGCAAATGTCTCTTTCGGCATTCCGCGGCGACTCGCTTCTCTTGTCGCCAACAAATATCCTAGAAATACCCCGATCCCGATAATAACTCCATACCAGTAAATCGTAAGTGAACCAATTTCCAAAAATATTGGGTTTAGCGGTTCAATCGTTTCCTCCATGCTCTCACCTCATTTTATCCAATTAAAATAACTCACTGTCGCCTTCCTCAATGACGTTCGACAACCGTTCAGAGAACTCTTGAGCGGCGTTGATCCCTAGCCGCTTTAACCGGAAGTTCATTGCCGCTACTTCAATAATAACAGCGAGATTTCGTCCTGGACGTACCGGGATTGTCAGCTTTGTGATTTCGGTATCGATGATTTTCATCTTCTCTTCCTCTAAACCAAGGCGATCATAGGCTTTCTTCTGATCCCAAATTTCTAAGTCGATACAAAGCGAAATCTTTTTGAAAGGGCGCACCGCACCCGCGCCAAAAAGTGTCATGACATTAATAATCCCTAATCCGCGAATTTCGAGTAAATGCTGAATCAATTCTGGCGAACGGCCAATTAACGTATCTTCATTTTCCTGGCGAATTTCGACGGAGTCATCAGCAACGAGACGATGACCGCGGCGGACGAGATCAAGGGCTGTTTCACTTTTACCGACGCCACTATTTCCAGTAATTAAAACCCCGATACCATATATATCAACTAACACGCCGTGGACAGCTGTTGAAGGTGCCAAGCAGCTCTCCAAATAATTTGTTAATTTACTGCTGAGACGAGTCGTCGTATCGGTCGAACGCAGAACAGGCACACCATTCTGTTCAGCAGCGACAATTAATTCTTTTGGTGCATCGAGCTCTCTCGAAATCATAATACAAGGCGTATCATATGTACATAGCTGTAACATTCGCTCTTCTTTTTCATGATCGGTCAGCCGTTTAAAAA
>BAXO01000005.1 GCA_001310555.1 Bacillus sp. JCM 19058 | reverse complement strand
CAAATAACGCATTTTAAATGCCATTAAAGACAAGCTTGCCCCAATTACTTCGGTTTTAAAGCGCTGCGCACCATATTTTCGAATGTAATCATCGGGATCGAGATCCTCCGGCATTTGGGCGACTTTTACATGACACCCAGTAGTTTCTAGGATTTTAGCGGAACGGAAGGCCGCATCGACACCGGCGCGATCCGAATCATAGCAAAGGATGACTGATTCTGCATTCCGTCTCAGCACCCTTCCTTGTTCTTCTGTTAAAGCCGTTCCCAATGTAGCAACGCTGTTTTCGACTCCGGCTCCCCATGCGGAAATGACATCAGCTGCTCCTTCAAACAGCACAGCTTCATTTTCCTTCCGAATGGCTTTTCGTGCAGTATGAAGGGCAAATAGCGTTTTGCTTTTCTGGAAAATGGGCGTTTCCGCGCTATTCAAATACTTCGGTTTTTCTTCTCCGAGTGCACGGCCGCTAAACGCGATTACCTTTCCTTGACCATCACATATAGGAAACATTAGTCGATTTCGAAAACGATCATAATACCCTTGATCCGAGTCCCGTTCCCCCAACAGTCCTGCTTCGACCATTTTCGCAAGCGAAAAGCCGCGCCGTTGCAAAATGGTCGTTAGTGCATCCCAGCGATCCGGGGCTACCCCGATTTGAAAATGCTCCAGCTGACGTTTGCTAAATTGTCGCTCTTCCGCATACTTTCTTCCTTGAGCCCCCTGCTCTGTCAAAGTAAGAATATGATGAAACAAATTGGCAGCCAATTCATGCCCTTCCCTCATTTCGTACTGAGGCTATCTCGATTTGTCTGTGCGGCAGATGCATCCATTTCCGGGATTGCTATTTTCGCTCGCTTCGCTAAATATTGCAAGGCGTCAACAAACGAAAAGCTTTCATGCTCCATCAAAAAGTAAAGACATTCCCACCTGCCCCACAACCGAAGCAATGATAAAGCTGCTTTTCGGGAGAAACCGAAAAAGACGGAGTGTTTTCACCATGAAACGGACAAAGTCCAATGTACTGCCGCCCCTGCTTTTTTAATTGGACAAAATCGCTAATGACTTCGACGATGTCTGAAGCCTGCCGAATATTCTCGACAACTTCTTCGGGTACGCGATTTCTCATGTCTTCCATCACCATCTTCATTTTCATGACACAAGTTTTTTATGTTCGAGCCTTTTTCTCAATATCCTGCTTTTTTTAACAAGAATTTTTCAAGCTGGCTTAAAAAAACGTTGTCGATCCCTCTTTGTAAATGCCTTTGGTCCCTTCGTCTTTTTCCCCATGCGTCGCTGTCTTTGCGAAAGATACCGAGCATCCAAAAGCTGCTCTACCGCTCGTTCCTCAAAAAGATAGCCTCTAGGAGACAAAACGATCGCTCCCTTTGATAAAAGCAGGGAGGCAAGCGCATGATCCTGGGTTACGCAAACATCTCCCGAACCGATGTGATTTAAAATGTACAAATCTGCCGCTTCTTTATTTGCATCAACGGTGATCTGCTTCACAGCCGAAGGCAAGACAAGCTGATGAGCATAGGAGGAGACGAAGACCATTTCCACCTGATAATATGTTCCTAGGCACAGCACTTCTTCTTTTACAGACAAGAGTCGGCATCAACAAATAATCGGTTGTTGAATATCTCCATTTTTTAATGATTCAACGTCCCCTTCTAAATTCCTGCTTTCTTTTTAAAGAAAAGCGTAGTTTTTGTCGAATGCTCGTACTCCGTCACGAAAATCAGTCATTTTTCCTACTATCCACTATCTTTACCCTAATTCCTTAGAAAAAGTCTTGACTTTTTAAATTTATTTGTTCTTTTTACTTTATATGCATGAAGATGTAGATAAAATGTGTTCTTTACCAGGGGACAATGAACGAAGTGAACATGACTAAACGAGCTTAATCACAATTTTTCATTATACTTGATTTGTCCTAATTTGGCTAGCATTTTGTTTTCGGCGGAATCAAAAGACAGGAGCAGTCCCCCCTCTAAACGTCAAGAAATACTTCTCCCGCCTCCTCATTCATTTATCGTTTTGCATAGGTGCTCTAATTAGAAGCCTGCTTAAGCTTAAAATGTTTTTTTACTTGGTTACCTGACAGTTGGCAAGCGCAAAGCGGCTATTATTTTCCCTTTCTTTTGCGGTCATACATGCTTGAAATCGAATTAGCCGTTTCTTCCACCGCTTTATTTGACACATCGATCACTGGACAACCGATGCGCTTCATTACTTGGTCGGCAAAGGCTAGCTCTTCCTTGATTCGTTCAATTTTAGCATAATCCGCTTCAGGCTTTAATCCTAGTGCTTTTAAGCGCTCTGCCCGAATGTTATTTAGCTTTTCCGGACTAATTTTCAAGCCGATGCATTTTTTTTCGGTGCCACTTGGAATAGCTCCTCGGGCGGCTTCAATTCAGGCACTAAAGGAACATTAGCGACCTTCAAGCGTTTATGAGCCAAATATTGAGACAACGGTGTTTTCGACGTCCGCGAAACGCCAATCAGCACAATATCTGCGCGAAGGATTCCGCGCGGATCGCGACCATCGTCATATTTAACCGCGAACTCAATAGCCTCAACCTTGCGAAAATAGTCTTCATCTAGCCGATAAATCACTCCTGGTTCATATCGGGGCTTTTTTTTAGTGAGCTCCCCGATCTTTGTCAGCATCGGGCCAATAATATCAACGGTTTGCACACCTGCTTTTTCTGCCTCCTCCAGCAAAAAGCTTTTAATTTCCGGGACAACTAATGTAAAAGCAACGAGTGCCTTCGCCTGCACCGCCAGACGAATAATTTCTCGTATCGTTTCCTTCTCTTCGACGTACGGAATCCGCCTCAGCTCTACACCAGTACCATTAAATTGGCTCGCAGCAGCCTTCACAACGAGCTCAGCCGTTTCTCCGACCGAATCAGATACAACATAGACAACAGAGGTCTTTTTCATCTCGTTCACCTCTCGGTATTTAGTTTGACGAAAAGACAAGCTTCTGAAAATCCGCAAAAGAATGAATCAGTTCAGCCAAAGCTCCCATTTGCGCAAGGCGATTGGTCTTCATCGTTTCATCTTCAGTCATGACCATAATGTGGTCAAAATATTGATCGATGGCCGGTGCAAGCCCGCTAAGCATTTGAAAAGCTTCGTCAACTTCCCCTTTTGCCAAAGCATTCGGCACTTCTTCCTTCACTTGCCCATATATAGAATACAGCCTTTCTTCCTGTTCCTTTTCAAACAATGCCGGGTCAAGTGTGGCTTGCTGATCTTGATGGACAGCAATATTAGTCACACGACTCAGTGCCTCAACAGCAGGCTTGAAAGTCGGATCCGTTTGCTTGTTCATTAAAAGCTCTGCCTTCGCGAATACGGTTGATACAACCGAAATATCGCCAGCCAACACAGCATCGATGACATCGTAACGAATCCCTTTTTCTTGCAGAAGCGTTTTAAGACGCAGCCTGAAAAATGACCGCAGTTCATCAAGCAGACCTCTTTTGTCTTGCTTCAGCAGCTGATTTTTTTCGATCCCTTCTACTGCCATCATCAATAGACGCTCAAGAGGAATAGACAGCTTGTAATCAAACAGCATTTGAACCACACCGGCCGCTTGACGACGAAGGGCATACGGATCCTGAGAGCCTGATGGAATTAACCCAATTGCAAAGCAGCCGGCAATTGTGTCAAGCTTGTCAGCTAGACTAACAATCGTTGCCGCAAGCGACGAAGGCTCTCGTCGCCTGAAAAACGGGGGCGGTAATGCTCCTTAATCCCTGCTGCAACTTCCGGCGCTTCACCAGCAAGTTCTGCATACACTTCGCCCATCGTCCCTTGCAGCTCTGTAAATTCGCCTACTATTTGGGTCACTAGATCAAATTTAGCAATCTCGGCAATTCGTAAGGCAGTTTGCCTCTCTTTCGGCGCAGCATTGACCAATTCACTTAGCACCTTCACGGTTGCGCAAATACGACGCACCTTGTCCCCAATTGATCCGAGCTCTTCATGATAGACAATATGGTCCAATCGCAATAGCGCGTCATCGATGTTCAGCTTCTGATCCTCAGCAAAAAGAAAGCAGCATCTGACAATCTCGCTCGTAATACTTTTTCGTTCCCTCTAACGACGTTTTCCAAATGGCTGGCATCGCCATTTCGAACCGTCACAAAATGAGGCAACAAGGAGCCGGACCGATCTTCGACCGGAAAATAGCGCTGGTGCTCTCGCATCGAAGTAATGAGCACCTCTTTCGGAATGGAAAGAAATGCTCGATCGAAAGTGCCTGACAGTGCGGTTGGATACTCGATCAAGTTGTTAACCTCTTCCAGCAATTCCTCGTCCAGAAGGACGCTCCAATTGTTTTCTTGACTAATCAAGTCGATTTGCTTACGTATGGCCGCTTTTCTTTCGTCCGGAACAGCCATAACGAATTGTTCCAGCAATCGTTCCGAATAGGTTTCCGCCTCATTTAGAACCACTTCCTTGCCGAGAAAGCGATGGCCGTACGTCTTATTAGCCGTTTTTACGCCTGCGATTGAAAACGGAATGACCTCATTTCCGAATAGAGCAACAAGCCATTGGATTGGTCGCGCGAAGCGTAGCTCAAATTCGTTCCAGCGCATATTTTTTTGGAAAATGCAAAGAAGTAATGACCGATTTCAGCTCAGGTAAAAGACTTATCGTCTCCTTTCCTGCTGCAAAGGTTTTGGCGTATACATACTCCACTCCTTTTAATTCCTTTACAAACAAATCGTCTACGGTGACGCCTTGCCCACGTGCAAAGCCTTGTGCAGCTTTTGTCCATTTTCCTTCCGAATCGAGAGCGATTTTTTTTGCCGGGCCTTTCGCCTCTGCTGTTAAGTCTGACTGCTTCTCGCTTAAATCTTGTACGAGAATCGCCAGGCGTCTCGGTGTCGAAAAGGCTTGAATTCCATTAAAGCTGAGACGCTGTTCGCGCAGCCATGCTTCAACCTTTTCTCTTAGCTGATTCATTGAATCAGTGACAAAGCGAGCTGGTAGCTCTTCCAGCCCGATTTCTAACAAGAAATTACGTGTATCCATAATCAGTTCCCCTCCTTTTTCAGCATCGGAAAGCCGAGTCTTTCTCTTTCTTCATAATAGAGTCTCGCTGCCTTACGAGCGAGCTGCCTTACCCTCCCGATGTAGCCCGTTCGCTCTGTGACTGAAATCGCACCGCGTGCGTCGAGCAGATTGAACGTATGTGAGCACTTCAGGATATAATCGTAGGCTGGAAAAACAAGCTGCTCTTCCAGCGCTCGCTTCGCTTCCAGTTCATACGTATTAAAAAGGGAAAACAGCATTTGAACATCGGAAATTTCAAACGTATATTTCGAATGCTCGTATTCGGTTTGACTAAAAATATCACCATATGAAAATCCGTCGACCCACTCTAGTTCAAACACGTTTTCTTTATCCTGGATGTAGGAGGCAAGCCGCTCCAAACCGTAGGTAATTTCCGCCGAGACCGGGTTCGCTTCTAATCCACCGACGAGCTGAAAATACGTAAACTGGGTAATTTCCATCCCATCAAGCCACACTTCCCAGCCTAGACCGGCACAGCCCAAGGTTGGATTTTCCCAGTTATCTTCAACAAAACGGATGTCATGTTCAAGCGGGTTAATACCTAAAGCCTTCAAGCTTTCAAGATAAAGCTCCTGAATATTCGTCGGCGATGGCTTCATAATGACTTGAAATTGATGATGCTGGTACAGCCGGTTCGGATTTTCGCCGTAACGCCCGTCCGCCGGACGACGAGATGGTTCGACGTAAGCGACATTCCACGGCTCCGGCCCAATCGAGCGTAATAAAGTAAACGGACTCATCGTTCCAGCACCTTTCTCGGTATCATACGCCTGCATGATCATACATTTTTCATTTGCCCAAAATTGTTGCAACGTTAAAATCATTTGTTGAACATTCACTAGGTCCACTCCCCTTTTATCGATCAATAGTTAAACAAGCTTAGCTTTCGCCCGGATAGGGCTGGCTGCTTAAGCTGGAAAACATTCATAAAACGAAAAACTCTCGTCCTATGCCGGCGATTGGCATAGGGACGAGAGTTACCCCGCGGTTCCACCCTACTTATCCACTCTTTTATACGAGGGATCACTTTATCCGAATCTGCTCCGGAACGCCTTCCTTATTTCTCAAAGCCCTAGCTCTCACTATCCTAGGTTCGCTTTCTTTGGTGAAAATAAGTACTACTTTCCATCGTTGCAGCTTATCGTAAAACGTTTATTATAGACATCGTACTAAATGAATAGCGCAGCGTCAACCTTTATGGGGTGAAGTCCTCCATTCGCTCCAGCTGCTCAAGAAATCGCTTCGATTTCAGCCTTAAACCAGAATACTCGTCATAATAGGCAGAAATAACCGTTTTGAGCTCCTGCTTCGTTTCGGGCTTCAATGAAATCGACCCGAGTCGATTTAAATCAAAATAATAAAACAATCGCAAAAGCCTTGCCGTTTGAGGTGAAATACGATACGCTTTTTCGTCTCGGTAAGAGCAGCGCTTACATAAGAAGCCGGCCTCCCGAATCGAAAAAGCAATCGGTGTCTCTGTAGACTTACAGCAGACACAGTGGTCCAGCTCTGGTTTGATACCTGCCACTGCCAGCATTTTCATTTCAAATATTCGCAGTAATACTTCGGGATCAACACCTTCATTAAGGTGATGGAGCATTTGATACAGGCAGGCAAACAACGACGGGTTTGCTTCATTTTCCTCAGTTAGCTTGTCGAGAAGCTCAACGATATAGCTCGCATACGAGGTCAGCACTAAATTATGACGAACCTCCTTAAACGAGTCAATAATTTCTCCTTGATTTAATAGACCGAGCCCTTGATTTTTTTTGAATCAAAAACGAACCGTAAATAAAATGCTGAGAAATTGCCGTTAGTCTGCTTTTCGTTCTTCTCGCCCCTCGAGCCATAGCGGCCACTTTCCCTAGCTCCCTCGTATAGAACGTAACAATTTTATGAGATTCCCCGTAATCGGACGTTCGAATTACAATTCCTTCTACTTTTAGTAACAATCATCATCACCACTTAACCCTGTGAGTAACAAACCATTTTCATTATGATTGATGCATGTGCGAGTCTATCGTCTCGTTCACTTCACTGTCATCCGCTTCTGTCGAATCCCGTTCAAGCTCCTTTATCAGCAAATACATATCCAAATCACCTGTCATTGAAAAGATTTTCCAAGAAAAATCAAGCATCTCAGATTACACCTCTTTCTCAAGACTGAACACCTATACTTGTATCATGACCGCATTTGTACCTTTAATGTTAAGGAAATATTGCTAATTAAGTTTACTTGACAATGTCGAAATGGCATTTTTTTTCACGTGAGTCATTATATTTTAATCATAATCGTTTAATAATCAAAAAACAATGGTCATCCGCTTGACCATTGTTAAATATCTATTACAAAACCGGTATGCTCGCATCGTCAATACTCGTCTTCTCGAAATCCATAATCCCGCAAATGTGTCGGTTTATTGCGCCAATCCTTTTGCACCTTAACCCAAAGCTCAAGAAATACCTTCGTTCCAAGTAAGCCTTCGATATCGGCTCGCGCTAGCTTACCGACTTCTTTAAGCATACTGCCCTGCTTGCCGATAACTATTCCCTTTTGCGAGCTGCGCTCGACAACGATCGTTGCTCCGATATAGACAGTTTCGCTTTGCTCGCGTTGTTTCATTTGCTCGATTACGACAGCGACCGAATGCGGGATTTCCTCCCGCGTTAAATGAAGCACTTTTTCACGGATCAGCTCAGCAACGACAAAACGCTCGGGGTGATCGGTCACTTGATCACTAGGATAATATTGCGGGCCTTCTTCGAGATTTTCGACAATTTGTTCAAGCAAGGTCGGCAAATTATTGCCTTGCATTGCCGAAATCGGAATCACCTCGCGAAAATTGTGCTTTGTTCGATAGGTTTCAATGATCCCTAATAAATCGTCAGGAGCAACCTTATCAATTTTATTGATGACTAAAAAAAGTCGGGGTTTCGGCCTCTTTTAGCCTTTCAATAATAAACTCTTCCCCCGGACCGAAGGATTCTGCGGCATCGACGACATACAACACAAGATCGACTTCTCTCAGGGAGCTTTGTGCCGTCTTCATCATAAAGTCGCCAAGCTTATGCTTCGGCTTATGAATTCCAGGCGTATCGATGAAAACGATTTGTGCTTCGTTGCTTGTATATACGCCTTGTATTTTGTTTCGAGTTGTTTGTGGCTTATCAGCATAATCGCAATTTTTTGACCGACTACGCGATTTAGTAATGTCGATTTACCAACATTCGGCCGTCCAATAATGGAAACAAACCCTGATTTAAATCCTTCGTTCGATTTATTCATTTAAAATCCTCCGCTTTAAATGCTCCTGGCAATAATTGACCGACCGTCAATTCCGCTGTTTCACCTTGCAAGTTCCCTAAAATAACAGGTGTTCCGGCTTCGCATAATTCCGCCATGACCTGCCGACAAGCTCCGCAGGGCGAGACGGGACCTTCCGTATCAGCAATGACAGCTATACATTTTATTTGGCGCTTCCCTTCAGAATAAGCTTTAAACAGTGCGGTCCGTTCCGCACAATTGCTCAAACCATAGGAGGCATTCTCTATATTGGCCCCGTGAAAAACGGTTCCGTCTGCCATTAATAGTGCTGCGCCGACGGCAAATTTAGAATAAGGAACGTAGGCCCGCTCTCTTGCCTTTTTCGCCTCTTCAATTAATCGTTGCTTCTCCAATAACACTCAAATCCTTTCTTCCATCAAAATCATAAAAAGAACAGACGCCAAAGCGGCGGTACAAATAATAGGAGACCGATCACGAGCGCTAGCGCACAATAGACGAGAACGGCTGCGGCGGCAATATCCTTCGCTCGCTTAGCAATAGGATGAAACTCCTCCGTAAAGAGATCGACTGTGCGTTCAATGGCCGTATTCATAATTTCCAGCGCAAACATTCCAGCAATCACGAGTAATAAAATCATCCAGTGAAGAAGGGGAAGATTAAGCCACCAAGCTAGAACTAATGCCAAAATGGCCGCAGCCAGATGCACCTGCATATTCTGTTCATGCTTGATAACATATTGCAGCCCCTTTGAAGCATAACCGAACGAGCGGATCAGCCGTTTAAAGCCTTTACGATTTCTATCTTGTAAGGCCATAGGCATTCAGGATGTTCTCTTGTCTTTCGAACATCACCTTTTCTTCCTCATCTGTTTGATGGTCATACCCGAGCAGGTGTAGAACGCCGTGCAGCACTAAAAATCCGAGCTCGCGCTGCAATGAATGGCCGTACTCCGTCGCCTGCTGCTTCATACGAGGAACGGAAATAACAATATCGCCGAGAGCATTTGGCAGGTCTTCGTCCACAACTTCCAGCTCATTTTCCCCCTGCTCATTTAATGCAAACGTAATAACGTCAGTAGGCTGATCCTTGCTCGATATTCGCGGTTGATTTCCCGAATCCGTTCATCATTCACGAAGGTGACCGATAATTCAAGCTCACCTTTCTGCTCTTCATGAGTAAACGCTTTGTCAATCAAGCGTCTGACAAGCTGCTTTTGCTCCTCGTTTATTTCACCTGTTTCATCAAGCAAATCAACGATTACATTCACTTTTTCAACTCTCCTTTTTTTCTTCACATCTTCAGGGTACTCAATTCGTTGATGGAAGGTGCCCTTTAATGTTTCACAAATGGAGGCAGCGACTTGCTCTAGCTGGCGAAGGGTTAAATCGGACTCATCAAACTGTCCGTCCTCGAGCTTATCTTTAATAATCTTACGTACTAATGCTTCTATTTTATCAGGTGTCGGCTTTTGCATTGAGCGAACGGCTGCTTCCACACTATCCGCTATGCTGACAATGGCACACACCTTCGTCTGTGGCTTTGGACCAGGGTAACGAAATTGCGATTCAGGCAACGGCTTCTCTGACTCCTGATTGGCTTTATGATAAAAGTACTTTAGCAGGCTAGTTCCGTGATGCTGTTCTGCAATATCGATAATTTCTTTCGGCATTTTGTATTCCCGCAGCAGCTCTGCACCATCATACGGATGGGCAACGATGATCGTTGTGCTAAGCTGAGGTGAAATTTTATCGTGCGGATTTTCCATTTTCATCTGGTTTTCGATAAAAAAAGTGAGGTCGCCGCGTCTTACCTAAATCGTGATAGTATGCGCCGACGCGAGCCAATAAGCCGTTTTCTCCGATCGTTTCACAGGCCGCTTCTGCTAAATTGCCGACTACAACGCTATGATGGTATGTGCCCGGAGCTTCCGTCAATATTTTCCGTAATAAAGGATGGTTTGGGTTAGACAGCTCAATCAAACGCGTCGTCGATAAAATTCCGAAACCCGCCTCAAGAAACGGAAGAAGGCCAATTGTCAGCACAGCAGCAGCAAAGCCTGACAACAAAGCAAAGCTGAGATTAAAGCCGAGTTCGATCCAATTATTCTGAACAGCTTTAATGAATAGTAGCGCGAGAACGGTAACTATATTTACGACCGATACAAATAGTCCTGCCCGCAAAATTCGAGAGACTCGATTGGATGTTTGAAGAAAATAGACTCCGGCCACCGAGCTGAACAATATATAGAAGCCATAGCTGAAATTGAATGTACCGCTGGAGCCCTCGTTAAAAAAAAGATCGCTCCAATAACCGCAAATAAGACGCTCGCAAACAAAGCCATTCTCGCTTGTAGGAGTAAGGTAAAAAGCATGGCTCCAAGAGATACTGGGACGATAAAGCCAATCCCGGTTATCCCTAACCCTTCCAGCAAGCTAGCAATTTTAATAATGATAATCGTAAGGCTGAACACGAGCATAAACATGAGAAGATGGCTGTTGTTATCTCGAGCCGAGGTATTGGATTCCTCAACAAAATAAGCTAGCATTCCCACAATGAGTAACACGAGCAGCGCTAAACCGATATATGGGTAAATATTAATCGAATCATCAAGCAGACCGACGATTCGCAGCTGCTCGTATTTCTCATGATTGACAATTTCCCCTTCCTTTACTATCAGCTGCCCTTCACGAATAATAACGGGCTCGACACTATCCGCTGCCTGTTGACGAAGGCGTTCCGTTGCTTCTGAATCATAAATATAGTTGGGAATGATCGCAAATTGTCCGACCTCAATCATTGCCTGTCGTACTTGATTGCTGACTGTTGAAACCGCAATTTGGTTTTGAACCTCTTCCTTTGCCTCGTTTAAATCACGAATCGATATTCGCTCGCTCATAATTTCATAAACAGCGTTTGTCGTTGCTTCCTGAGCAATGGTGAGCTGGGAATCGCTAGTTTCGAGTAAAGTAGTCAACGTCTCATCCGTCAAGTCATTGTTCGTGCCAAGAGCCAGCGTGTCATGAATATAATTCAGACGTTCTTCGAGAACTTCCTCGTCCGTTGGCCCTTCCTCGTCCTCATCCTCTTCTTCAGTTCCCTCTTCAAATTCCTCCTGAAGCGAGACTTGTCTAATTAAATCGAAGATATCATTAACTTTTTCGACCTGGTTTTGAGCATAATCGCGTTTCAGCTCATAAACCGTTTCGATTGCATTGGTCGCTTCTGTTCTCCGCTCTTCTGTTGCTGCCTTATTTTCGACGGAAATCGGTGAACGAATATCTTGAGTAGCAATTTGTGAAAGTGTAATATCTATTTTCTCAGGAATAATATTGCCAAGCATTAATATGTAAAGCAGGATCGCCAATCCGCTCCATAACACGTACCGAATATAGTGCTCGTCACGAATCGATTGCCACCATTTCATCCGATCAATAGAACCTTTCTTTTTCAACGAATTCACCTCTTCTCCTTAAGAAAAAAGCAACAAAGCCGGCTTGTCTCAAGCAGCTCCTCTGCAACGGAGATCCCGTCAAGCATTCCTTGTCGCAAAAAATAACCCTCTGTTTTATTTTTCAACCGGCTGCTCACGGGCTTCATAGGCATCGATAATTTGTTGAACAAGAGTATGCCTGACGACATCGGATTGTTGTAAGTAAATAAAGCTGATGTCGCGTACATGTTCTAACGTTTCAATGGCAGTTCTCAAGCCAGATTTTTTGCCTGCTGGCAAATCTATTTGTGTCATATCTCCGTTTATCACCATTTTCGAGCCAAACCCGAGTCTAGTCATAAACATTTTCATTTGTTCCTTTGTCGTATTTTGCGCTTCATCGAGGATCGCGAATGCATCATCAAGCGTCCGTCCGCGCATATAGGCAAGTGGAGCAACTTCAATCGTCCCTCGCTCCATGAGCCGCGTTGTATGCTCCACGCCTAACACGTCGTGAAGGGCATCATAAAGTGGACGCAAGTAAGGATCGACCTTCTCTTTTAAATCCCCCGGCAAAAAGCCGAGATTCTCGCCAGCCTCCACTGCCGGTCTTGTCAAAATAATTCGCTTAACATCCCCTTGCTTTAATGCAGTAACAGCCATGACAACGGCAAGGTAGGTTTTCCCAGTACCAGCTGGGCCAATACCAAAAACCATATCGTGTTGACGAATCGCTGAGACGTAATGCCTTTGCCCGAGTGTCTTGGCAATAATCGCCTTGCCTTTTACATTTGTAGCAATCTTTTGATCGTATAGCTCTAGTAATTGCTCCAGTTGTCCTCGTTCAGCAAGCTTCGTGGCATAGACGACATCCCGCTCAGAGATCGAAATACCCTTTCGTATTAATCGAACGAGCATTGTTAAAATTTGTTCCACCAGTTCGATTTTTTCCTCGTTTCCTGTAATGGAAACCGCTTCTCCCCTTGTAACGACAGAAATATCGAGCAAATCTTCTATCCGTTTCAAATGACGATCGTGGGGACCGAGCAACGCCTGTGTTTCATTGGCGCCTTTTAATTCAAGTTTCGTTATTTTCACTTCCGACAATAGCCTCAATCTCCTTGAATAATCAGCTTTTCTGACGTAATATCCTCAATAACCTGATAGTGAATCTGTAATTTAACTTTACCATTCTCAACGGCTTCGTGCAAAACTTTTTCTGCTTTCAATCGCGCATCCTTGGGCAAGCTCGCTTTTAATTCATGTCGTGCTCGATTGATGGCTTCCTCAATTGCCTCTTGTTTAGAATACGTTCGTTTATAGCTCGCGGTTTCATATTCTATTGTTTTTTTTGTATTGAATGGGCAACGACCACTGAAACAGCCGAAATGCCCGTTGCTCTGGAAAGCTTTCGAATTGCTCGAACTCAGTCTTGCCAAAGCCCCAAATTGGGATTTCCTTTCCAAAAGCAATGAGGTAATGCCGCGTCATTTGCTCGCCGGTCAAGGTTTGGAATAAACTGTCGAGTGGGATGGAAACCTCTGACTTGTACCATATTTCTCCAAGTACAACACCTTGAGCAGAAACGGTCTCCGTTTTCCCCTCTTTCCCAATATACCCTGACACTAGCATATCGCCTTCTTTTACATAATCGTTTGGCTGCACGACAGCTTGACCATGCTCAACAAATATATCGTGGATGATTGCCTTTTTCTTCGACACTAGATGGCGTGGATCTAGCTTCTCGCTTCTTCCGGTAATTTCTGTTCAACGACTTCAAATTCATAGGTCGTCCCCTTTTGACGCACACCAACCCAGGTTGCCCCTGCAATTCGTTCTGTTACATCACGTTGTATCCGTTCAACATTGGGGAGCTGAAAAAAAAATGCTCCGCGCTTAACTCCCATTTCATGAACAATTTGCCTTAGCTCATGCTCAACTTGAGGAGAAGCACCCTCGACATCGATGTTCCAGACCATATTTGATAAAATAAACACGATGATGAAGAAAGCAACAATTCCTGCAATAAACCCTGAACGCTTGGCCATTTTTTTTAATAAAAAACGGCATACCCCTTCGTTCCTTAAAGGATACACGACAATCTGTATCCCTCAAAAAGGGCCTAATTTTTTTCGTATCAGCTAACGCTATGTAGAAGGCGAGCCGTTCTTGACCGAGACGCTCAATTCCCCATATCGTTAGCTTCTCCTTAATACAGCGATTTAAAAACCTTTCTGGATATTGTCCGTCAACCCAAATTCGTACATAGCCATGGAACGGCTTCAAATAGTTATTTTTCATAACAGCCTCCTATCATCCGATTGCTTATTAACAAAAATAACTTGATCAATTTGACCTTCAAGTAAAAGCTCTTCAGGAAGAATCGTTTTAATTACAAATTTTTCTCCTTTAATGAGAAGCTGGCCCTGCTTCAATAACAGACGGAGCTCTTGCTTTGAAAAACGCAGGACACCTTGATGATTCTCGATATAAATATGCACTTGGCCAATCATTGTAATCCGTGGCAAATCCATTAAAACATCGGCTGGCAATTGCAATTGCTGAGTCATCCACTTTTTCATCTGCTGTCTGATGTTTTTCATGCACTCGCCCCCTCTTCTCATTTTTATGAGAAAAAGAGAGGCGTTATCACTGAATTTCTCATTTGAAGGAAAGCTTTCTGTTCCTGTCATGCAAAAGAGATGGATGACCGATCAAAAAAAGCCGTGCAAATGCACGACTTTTAGCTTTAACGTATTCTCCTTGAGCGTTGAAAAGCCTGATGAGTCTGTCTAGAGCGAGGGCGTCCGAGCACCTCGGCCCAAACGACGGCTTTCATCGCTTCCTTTTGACCTAGCTGGTTCAGCTTCAAATCCAATGAACGCTTCGGCGTCTCAGTAGATAATAAGCTAGGCTCAATTTGCATAGCCTTCTTTTTAGCAATACGCTTTTTCTTCATCATTTCCTCATATCGTTCTTGAAGCTCCGAAGCATTTTGTACCATCTCTTCTTCATGATAGCCTTCCTGACTATTTACAGGAACCGGCTCCTCAAAAGCGAAGGTCGGCTGCCGCGGCTGAGCTTGTTCTTGATGCTCGAGCTGTCTTTCTCTTTCCAGTTCAAGCTGTCTTTCCCTTTCCAGCTCAAGCTCCTGCTGCCACCGCTTCAGTTCGCCCGGATCGGCATCTGTTGCCTGCCTTTGGGCGGGTCTAGCCGGCCGATTTTGCTGCTGTTGCTCCGCCCGGTATTTTGACCCGCTTTTCGGCCAAATAGACCTAAGATAATCCAAATGAAAATGATGACGAAAAGAAAATTATCAAAAATAAATTCCATTCGCTTCTCCTCCTTCCGTCTCTAGAAGAGGGAATTTTACAATTCACGCTTTTTGGTTGGCGGTTCGTCGTCATTTGTTGCTTTACTAATCGAGTCACGCATATCGGTATCGGCCATCACATTTTGATAATTCATGTAATCCATAACTCCCATATGACCGTTGCGTAAAGCTTCGGACAGCGCCATTGGTACTTCGGCCTCGGCCTCGACTACTTTCGCACGCATTTCCTCTACTTTTGCTTTCATCTCTTGCTCATGCGCAACAGCCATCGCACGACGTTCTTCTGCTTTCGCCTGAGCGATTTTCTTGTCGGCTTCGGCTGATCGGTTTGCAGCTCGGCCCCGATATTTTTACCGACATCAATATCGGCAATATCAATGGAAAGTATTTCAAAAGCGGTTCCTGAATCGAGTCCTTTTGTTAAAACTGTTTGTGAAATCATATCCGGATTTTCTAGTACTTCCTTATGGTCATCTGCGGAACCTATCGTCGAAACGATCCCTTCTCCGACACGAGCAATCACCGTTTCTTCACCGGCACCACCGACAAGACGATCGATGTTCGCTCTAACCGTGATTCTTGCTTTCGCCTTTACTTCAATCCCGTTCATTGCGACACCAGCAATAAATGGAGTTTCGATTACTTTTGGATTAACACTCATTTGAACAGCTTCTAAAACGTCACGTCCAGCCAAATCAATAGCGGCCGCCCTTTCGAACGAAAGCTCAATATTTGCACGCTGGGCAGCGATTAATGCGTTCGCCACGCGGTCAACATTCCCGCCGGCTAAATAATGCCCTTCCAGTCGCGCGGTATCCAAATCAAGACCTGCCTTTACCGCTTTAATTAGCGGGTTCACGACTCGTGACGGGACAACCCTACGCAAGCGCATCCCAATTAATTCGACGATACCGATTTTCACACCGGCTGCCAATGCTGAAATCCATAGTCTCACTGGTACAAATGTTGCAAGAATGACAATGGCAATAATGACAAGTGCTATAACGATCAATAGCCCAAGACTTCCTGGATCAAATCCCATAAATAATTTCCTCCTAGAATTATGATAGTGGTCTTTCTTTTACTTCACGAACGACAATACGTGAACCAGATGAATAAACGATCTGGATTTCTCTACCTTGTTCAATATATCCTCCTTCAGTGACAACGTCAAGACGTTCTTCACCAAAAAGCGCAGAACCCGAAGGACGGAGTGTCGTCAAGGCTTTCCCTTTTGAGCCGACAATGTCCGCTCTCGTTTCATTGGAGAGATAGCCTTTCTCGTTACTTGTCGTTTCTTTTAATACAAGCTTCTTCCAGGGACCGCGGTCACCAAAAAGACAAACAGCACTACTAATGCGACTGCGGTTATTACAAATGCGATCGCAAGAGATATGAGCATAAGCGACGTCGAAAAAGAGGCAAGCATCATACCGACAACGATGGCCACGATCCCTAATATAGCGAAAATACCAAAACCGACAACGAAAACCTCTATCCCGATAAGCAGCAAGCCGACAATCATTAAGATTAACGACTCCCAACCAGCAAAACCGGCAATTAGGTGGCCGAAGAAGAAGAGCAGCAGCGCTGACGCTCCCATGATTCCGGGTATCCCGAACCCAGGAGAGTACAACTCTAGGACAAGCCCGAGACTCCCGACCGAAAGCAAAATGGGTATCACCACAGGATGGGTGACAAAGCGGGCGATTCTTTCAGACGCGCTGACTTTCATTTCTCGCTCCACCGCGTGTTCTAGCTCAAGAAATTGTAACAGCTCTGCTCGATCGTGAGCAATCGCCTCGGCATATCCGACCTCTAATGCCTGATCTGGACCAAGTGTTAATAATTCCCCTTCAGGCGCACCGTATTCTGGCAAATCGATACTTTTATCGGCCATTGCTAAGGCATAGACCGGATCGCGGCCATTTAAATTAGCAGCTTCCCTCATATTCGCCAGCCAATAGGACTGTGCTTTCTCATCAGCTGCATTCCCCGCTCCATCAATCACAGCAGCTGAGCCCATCGTCGTCGACGGAGCCATCACAATCTGATCAGCATTCAAGGCGATAAAGGCGCCGGCAGATATAGCCTCTACTGTAACAAAGGCTGTTACTGGAATCTCCGAATTTCTTAGGAGTGCTCCGATTTTTCCGGCCGCATCAACTGCTCCACCCGGTGTATCGATTTCCAGTACGATATGATCGGCCCCTTCTTCTTGCGCTACCTCAAAGGAGCGTTTCATAAAAGCTTCCAGCCCGCGCTCAACAGTTTGCTCGACTGGAATATAGTAAACTATCGGTTGATCAGTCGCTTCATTATTGCCGGATACAAACGTTTGAACAGGAATAAATATAATGCCGATAAGAAGCAGAAGGGCGGATAAGCGAGTAAGCAAATCTTGGCGGTTCATTCGGTTCCTCCTTTCGATGTATACTGTCCATTGTACACAGCTCCTTTTCCCTGGCTCCAGCCTTTCATAAACTGTAGATTTTTTTCGCGAGGTAAAAATAGGGGAACTGACACATATCAGTATGAAGCGGACATTTGCTTCTGAAGAAATCGCTTTACGTGCAAAACGCTCTTTAATAAAATTTTAACATGAAATCTTCGCTAAATACCAGCTATAACCCTTTACCGAAAACAGTCTCTTCGCCTCTCTTCAGATGTTGGCCTAAAATGCTGGCCTCTTTTTTTTCAACTAAACCTTTTATTCCTCATTGCTTTTCAGCGCTCATTATAAGCCATAGCGGCACATGTTTTTTTATGAAGGGAAGTGCGAACGTGCAATTCTAATCTCGGTACAATTGATTTTGATTGCATAGGCTTTAACGGGCGAATGATGTTTTCTGCTTTTCTTGGACGCCTAACGTCTCACTCATAATACGCCCTTACTTTAAAAAAACACCCTGTTTCTTAAATGAATAAGATACAGAGTGTTTATCGATCTATGAAGATAGGTGCTGTGAAACGAGTCGATTCACAAGTCCACCATCTGCTTTCCCTTTTACCTTGGGCATAATCGCCTGCATAACCTTCCCCATGTCTGCTTTTGTAGAAGCCCCTATTTCGGCAATCGTTTGCTTAACAATCGCGCTCAGCTCTTCCTCAGAAAGCTGCTCGGGCATATACTCTTCCAGTATGACTATTTCAGCTTGCAGTTTAGAAGCCAAATCTTCACGGTTTGCCTTTTCGAATTCTTTGAGGGAATCTTTGCGTTGTTTCAGTTCACGATTAAGCACGGTAAGACTATCATCGTCTGTTAGTTCTCGACCAAATTTGATCTGCTCATTTTGTAACGAGGACTTTACCATGCGAATCACAGAGAGTCTTTCCTTTTCTTTGTTTTTCATCGCTTGCTTCATATCATTGTTTAAACGTTCAAGAAGATTCAATGAAAACACCCTCTCACTTCTTTAGAACTTACGTTTTCTTGCTGCTTCAGATTTCTTTTTACGTTTCACACTTGGCTTTTCGTAGTGCTTACGCTTTTTAACCTCAGCCAACGTTCCTTCTTTAGAGAGTGATCTCTTGAAGCGACGAAGTGCAGCATCAATCGATTCGTTTTTACGAACACGAGTTTCCGCCATTTTATTTCCCTCCCTCCGAAACAACCAACTCAAGCGTACAGTCTGTACGAATGCACGTCTTTGTAAAAGTATAATATATTGCTTTCCGTTGGTCAACTTATAATGTTATCTGCTTGCTACGAAATACCCGCCTCGCCAGCCGATCAATTTTCTTTGTCATGCTTGTTCACTTTTGTCCATACAGTGGATAGAGGAGGGATTACCGTGGTGAAAGAATTGCTTTCCTTATTAGCCGTCTTTATTGCCTTGTTTCTATTCGGAATGATTGTCATGAGGGCTGGCCTTTTAAAAATTGGTCAAGAGCACTTTCAGCGAATGCTCGAGCGTTTAACAGACTCGGCTTGGAAGGGTCTGCTGCTAGGTGCTGTCGCTACCGCATTGCTGCAAAGCAGCTCAGCGATCCTTATCATGACCGTCGGGTTGGTCGCAACGGGCTTACTCAGCTTTCGCCACTCCATTGGCATCATACTTGGAGCCAATATCGGAACAACGATGACGACTGAGCTACTTGCTTTTGACTTATCCTTGTTTATTTTTCCTCTGTTAATACTCGGGGTGATTTTTTTATTGCTGCCAGTCAGTCGATGTATGCGCTGGGATGCTTTTCGCTCGGGCTTGCCTGTATCTTTATCGCGATGGACGGGCTTGAAGCACTCTCTTCCCCACTTGCGGCGTTTCCGGCCATTCATTCGTTTTTTAACTTAACGAATGAGCACCTTTTCGTAGGCATAGGTGTCGGGACGTTACTGACGGCTATTATCCAGTCAAGCACCGCGACAATAGCGATTGCCATGGGCTTCGTCAATGACTACGGCTTGACAATAAATGCCGGAATTGCCATTATGCTCGGAGCAAATGTAGGAACTTGTATGACGGCTTATTTAGCTAGCCTCGGCGCCGGCCATCATGCGAAAATGGTTGCCTATGCCAACATTTGGTTAAACATTATCGGTGTTTTTCTTTTTTTTCCCGCTCATCTCCCTGCTTGCTCAAACAGTGAGCAATTTAACAGCCTTACCGATGATGCAGCTTGCTCACGCGAGCCTGATCTTTAATGTTTGCTGTTCTCTGCTCATTTTGCCGTTCGTCTCTTTATTTATCCGTTTTATCGAATGGTTTCATCAAGCCAAAGTATAATAGAAAAAACGGAAAGCTTTCTTCGCTTCCCGTTCATCCCTTTTATCTCTTTAATAATCAGTCTGACTTTGCTCTCCTTTAACGATAGCGACTCCGGAGCTTGCACCGATACGCGTAGCTCCGGCAGCAAGCATCGCTTGAGCTCCTTCTAAATCTCGAACGCCGCCAGAAGCCTTCACACCGGCTTTCGGTCCGACGGTTTTCCGCATTAATTGAATGTCGGCAACAGTTGCTCCGCCTTTGGAAAAGCCAGTTGATGTTTTCACGAAATCGGCACCTGCCTTAATGACAATTTCCGATGCTCGCCGCTTTTCCTCCTCCGTCAGCAAGCCTGTCTCGATAATGACCTTCACAACGGCTTGTCCTCTCGCAGCCTCGACAACTGAGCGAATATCGCTTCAACCTGCTCATTTTCCTGCTCCTTTAATGCTCCGATATTCATGACCATATCTACTTCAGTTGCGCCATTTTCGATTGCATTTTTCGTTTCAAAAGCCTTGACTTCTGAAGTCGTAGCTCCGAGCGGGAAGCCGATGACAGTGCACACTTTCACCTCTTCACCTGCCAGCCTTTCGGCTGCCAGCTTTACCCAAATAGGATTGACGCACACAGAGGCAAATTGGTATTCCTTCGCCTCTTCACAAAGCCGGAGAATTTCTGTCCTTGTCGTATCGGGTTTGAGCGCTGTATGATCGATGTAGCGATTAATAGAATTTGTCATTCTCGTCATCCTTCCTTACTTCCGTTATAAAATAAAGTCAACTTTATATGTATCATTCCAAGTATAGCATTCCAGCTGCTCAACTATCATTCAATAGGTTCTGATATTACATACCGTTTTAAATACATCCTATGTTTTGGTTCTACGGAAACACACTTGATGCCATTAATTTTATTGGATGAATTTAAATACATCCTATGTTTTGGTTCTACAATTGCGCAAGGCGAAATTTATCGCGAATATCGTAGAATTTAAATACATCCTATGTTTTGGTTCTACTTATATGGCCGCGGCTCGTCCCTGCCAATTGAGGAATTTAAATACATCCTATGTTTTGGTTCTACTGAACAAGCGAAATCGTATTTATTAAAGTTGGCTATATTTAAATACATCCTATGTTTTGGTTCTACCAACGACTCCATGACCGCAACAACAGCCATACGTATTTAAATACATCCTATGTTTTGGTTCTACCCCGCTCAAATCAAGGTTTCTACTTTTAACTGTAGCTTAAAAAGCTTTAAGCTGCAAGCTTTTCGAGCGTATTTTCCCAACCTCCAGTCGAAAAATATAACAACAAACAATTCCATGCCCAAACCCTTATACGGTAAGACTTACATCCCTTCTTGTCTGTTAGGCGGTTGGGAAATTGAGCAAAAAAAGTTTCCATCTAAAACTTAAACATGCTTAAGCAATGGGTCAAATTTTGTTTATGAATTGGAAGAGGCATTCAGTACTGGCGTCGTTTGCTGGAATGCCTCCTGTTTAATGAGCCCCCTCTCCACTTCGCCTCACCTTTTATGCTCAGAATTATAGTCCAGTATGAATTTAATATCATAAGTTTACAATTTAAAAATATATTGTATAATAAATATCAGTTGATATGTATAAATTGTTATATATCAACTGATATAACGAAATTGCACATCATTTTTCGCAAATCTGCGAATCAATTATTGATAAGGAGGCTATTATGATTCTCGATGCTCATGGCGTGACAAAAATTTTTTCTAAGCGTGGAAAAAAACAGATGATTGCCAACGATAATCTCACTTTTTCAATTAAAGAAGGAGAAATTTTTGGATTGTTAGGTCACAATGGCGCTGGAAAAACAACGTTAGTTCATCAAGTTTTAGGACTTGATACCCCAACAAGTGGGGAGATTTTCTTGCTTGGTAAATCTGTAAAGGAATTCCCGTCAAGAGCCCGGGTCCTTTGTTCCGTGCAGCCGCAGGCTCAAGTTCCACTTGGTTTTCTAACGCCAGCACAAGCGGTTTCAATTATGGGGCAAATGCGTTCTGGAAAGAAAGCGGAAATCAAACGCCGTATGGAAATGCTCTTTGAAGCTTTAGATATGGGAGAGTGGGTGAACACAGAAGGAGAAAGGCTCTCGGGAGGAGTCCACCGGCTAACAGCTTTTTGTATGGCCGTTATTGTTCCCGGTCGATTAGTCATTCTTGATGAACCGACTAACGATATTGATCCAATTCGTCGGCGCTATCTTTGGCAAGTGATTCGCGAGCTCACAAATGACGGAACTTCTGTCATTTTAGTAACTCATAACGTTCTTGAAGCCGAAAAAGCGGTTGATCGGGTTGCTATTTTAGATAAAGGGAAGTTTCTTGCACAAGGAACTCCATCTGAAGTAAAAAGATCAGTGAGTAATCAGATGCGGATCGAAGCTAACTTACTGGCAAACTTTTCTGACAGTCAGATTCCTAAATGGGCGCTTTCTCCCCATCGCAATCGATCTCGCTTGCTTTTCCAAGTCGCCTCTGATACCGTCCCAGCCACAATCGAGTGGGCTAGAGCGCAAGTAGATTCGGGAACGATTTTAGACTATTCTTTATCGCCAACAACACTTGAGGATGCTTATGTTGAACTAATTAATGGAGAGGGGCTATTCTCAGTATGAAGGCATTAAATCATTTTGTGTGTATCTTTCAAATTCAGTTTCTTAGAAGCTCGGGTAGGCTAGTGTTTTTCTCCATTATACAAATCTTAATTTCCTTAGGAATCGTTATTGGGTTTACATATCTACTTCCTGACCAAAACAAAGATAGCATTCTCTATTTGGCTACTGGAGCGCCTACTCTGATCATGGTTACTACTGGGTTAGTCCTTTTACCTCAACAAATCGGAAATGCAAAGAGCGAGGGATTCATTGATTTTATGCGAACATGGCCGGTGAAGCGAGCATCCATTCTTATTACTGACACCTTCATCTGGCTGGCATTAATGATTCCCGCGATTGCTATCGGGGCCCTGTGCGCCCACTGGATCTTCCAGCCTGGATATGATATCTCCTGGACAGTTATTCCAGCGATTTTACTAATCGCTCTAACATGTATCGGAATTGGTTATGGATTTTCCTATGCCTTATCACCAAGTAATTCACTCATGTTGTCGCAATTAATTGTTTTTGGAGCTCTAATGTTTTCGCCGATCAATTTTCCAATTGAGCGCTTACCAGAATGGCTTCAACTCCTCCATTCGATTTTGCCGCTCCATTCGATGGCCGAAGTAATGAGAGCTTCGTTAGCTGCCTCTAGTTTTACAACTAGTGCAGGACACTATATAAATTTGCTTATTTGGTCCATCATAGGATACGGAGGAGCCATTTTGATTTTAAATCGGAAATGAGCTGTGAAAAAAAGGCGAACTCACCTCTTCGATTGCGTAAAGTTCATTCGTTTCATCTACAATGGTTGAATAATATAAAGGGGAACGGCATTCACCGTCTGATGAATGCCGTTGTTTCTTATGTTTTCGTATTATCATTCAAGCTCTAGAAGGGTTAATGAGGTGATAAATTATGATTAAACCTTTGCAATTGAGGCATGGTGAAATACTGGGACTTCGTTGGAAATTTAAATACATCCTATGTTCTGGTTCAACTTTCATTCCGGTTAGCTGGGATAACAAAGGTATTTAATTTAAATACATCCTATGTTCTGGTTCAACTTATAAACTCAAGGATTTCTAGCGTTTCATTTTTCATTTAAATACATCCTATGTTCTGGTTCAACTCACTTTCCCGGAAGTGGACTCCGAAGATCCGGCAAATTTAAATACATCCTATGTTCTGGTTCAACCGAGGACGTAAGCGAATGGCATATCTAGCACTTCATATTTAAATACATCCTATGTTCTGGTTCAACTCACCTTTATTGGGTTTTGGCATCGGGTTACCTTTGATTTAAATACATCCTATGTTCTGGTTCAACTCAAGCAGAATATTACTTAACGGAGGAATGTTTAAATTTAAATACATCCTATGTTCTGGTTCAACGTATACGCGGACATGGTTCGGAGAAACAAAGCGGCAATTTAAATGCATCCTATGTTCTGGTTCAACCCCGGTCATAATTGACTTTCTCTTTCTTACTGTAAGCTAAAAAGCCTTAAACTTCAAGCCTTGCCTTTCGTTTTTCCCAACCTCAATTTAAAAAAATGAATTCGAGTGATGAATGCTGTCCTTCCTCAGTCACCAAGCGGCTTACAGCATTTATTCAGCGGCCGGAGGTTGGGAAAATGGACCGTAAACATAATATCGTGCTTCCTTTTTCTTAGTCACAAAACACCATCCGCCTTTTGACTTCTTTTTCTCTTCGTATTTTGAGGCCATTTTTTTTGCTCGCCGAGATTAGGTGGTGTCATGGGCCATAGCTTGATTTTTTGCTATAGATGAGCGCAGAGAAACGTTTAACTTCTCTAGTGCAAAAAACACTACCTGCTCCTTACGCTCAGGTAGTGTACTTAGATTATCCGTTCACGGCCCGTTTGACAGGCTCATCTTCTATTACCCGGACAAACTCGCCTACGTTGAATGGATAACCCGACTTTGTAATTTTCACTTTGACGATTTGGCCGATCATTTCTTCGTGAAGTGCAGCCTTGACTTTCAGATAATTATCTGTATAACCGATATAAAAGCCGCTGTCAGGCTGCTCCTTATCGCTTTCTTCCGGGATCATTTCGAGCACTTCCCCTTCAAAGTGCGATGCATACTCCTTCGCAAGCTGGTCAGAAAGCTCAATTAAGCGGCGGACACGCTCCGATTTGACGTGTTCGTCGATTTGGTCTTCCATACGCGCTGCTGGAGTTCCTGTTCGCTTTGAAAATGGGAAGACGTGGAGCTCACTAAATTTGTGCTTCGCTATAAAATCAAAGGTTTCCTTGAATTCCCCTTCCGATTCACCCGGAAAGCCGACGATGACGTCAGAGGTTACTGCCAATCCTGGTAGCACTTCTTTTAGACGTTCAAGACGCTCAGCAAAAAATTCCATCGTATACTTGCGCCGCATTCTTTTCAAAACTGTATTTGATCCTGATTGCAGCGGGATATGGAGATGACGGACAACTTTATTTGATCGTGCGAGCACTTCAATTACTTCATCCGTAAGCTGACTCGCCTCGATCGAAGAGATTCGAATTCGCTTCAAGCCGTCGACCAGCTCCAAATCCTGCAATAGACGAGCAAGGCTGTAATCCTTTAAATCCTCGCCATATCCCCCCGTGTGAATGCCGGTCAAAACGATTTCCTTGTAGCCAGCGTCCACGAGCTGCCCCGCCTGTCTAATTACTTCTTTCGGATCGCGGGAACGCATTAAGCCGCGCGCCCAAGGGATAATACAGAACGTGCAAAAGTTATTGCAGCCTTCCTGGATTTTTAAAGAGGCTCTCGTTCGATCAGTAAATGAAGGAACGTCCAATTCTTCATATACTCGAGATTTCATAATATTGCCGACCCCATTAATCGGTTCGCGTTCTTTTATGAACTGATCAATATAAGGGAGCAGCTTCGTCCGATCCTGAGTACCGACAACAATATCGACACCGGGTATCGCCATAATCTCCGCAGGTGAGGTTTGCGCATAACAGCCAGTGACACAAATTACCGCATCTGGGTTTTTTCGAATAGCACGGCGAATGACTTGCCGGCTTTTTTTTATCTCCGGTATTCGTTACGGTACATGTGTTGATCACATAAACATCCGCTGTTTTTTCGAAATCAACCTTTTCGTAGCCTTCCTTTTGAAAAAGCTGCCAAATAGCCTCCGTTTCATAATAATTCACTTTACAACCTAATGTATGAAAGCCTACGGTTTTTGGGCGTTCGTTACACATAAATATATATCATCCTTTCATTATGTCCAACAACAAAAAATAATCCCTCATACTCCTTGCAGAAAAGTGAGGGATTATTTTTCTCTACCTAGCTGTCAATCGTCTTCGGTAGGAGACTTCCCTAGAGGGAGGTGTTACCATGTTATCACTTATGCTATCGTTCGGAATGCGACTAGCATTCATTATGTTCGATTAAAATTAGTATACCCTAATTACAAGCTAAAAAAACAACTATTTTGAGAACACTCATACTCAAACTCATAAATCATACTTTCTTTACTAACTGTGACCATTCCAATCGTCCAAGAAGTAGCATCATTCTAAACTACCCTCGAAGTGGCAAACACGAATATTGGGTAACACTTATTCTGACATTAACATTACTTGATTACCGAGAGCCAGCTCACCAGTTAAACGAATGCTCCCATTAACTTTTTCTTACTATTCACTTCTCCTTCACACAATTTAAAGTTCATGGTACCCCTATTTTATTCAATCCCAAAAGGATATTTCTCCTGCAATGTATTTTTTTCAAAAATATAAGAAGAGCGTTTCTATATGTATTATCTTTATCCTCTAGTTTTATTCAGCGGCCTCTACAGATTCCTTAATTTTTCTAGGGACATCTAAGTCTCCGTCTTTATGCACATTAATGAAGCTAATATCTGTGAACATCGATTCACTGACTTGAATAACCTCTCCCTCAAAATCCAGTGTTCCTTGCATCTCTGTATTGATACTCATAGGATGGTACGTCCCTTTCTCGAGACTTAACGTAAATGTAAATTCTTCTACAGAAGCAGGCTGATTGGATTCATCAATCCAATTCTGCTCGTTGATTAATGCATGGTAAATATCAGATTCCCCGTGAAACGTAACCTCATAATATTCACTATCACTTTCGTAATTGTCAACATCTGCAAAAGTTAATTCATCTATATGTTCAAGCAAGACATCAAAATTAACAAATGAAAATTCTTCTTTAAAATCCTCAATGATTTCTTCATGATCGTCTCCAGTGACTTTCTCCCAACGCTCATTCTCCGTGTCCGGATTGTTTGATAAATACGTAGCATCTTCACTAAAGTGCATGCGGAATCTCGTATTTTGGCCTAATGCTTCCATATCAACCAAAGCACTACCAGCAAGCGGCTGACGCATTAAAGTGTAGACAACAGACATCACGATCTCCTCATTAAATTGATCCCCAAACATGTTTTGAAATGCTCTAGTATTTGAATTCATGCTATAAATGTCCTCTTCGGCCGATTGCGCTTTTTCTAAGATGTCCTTCTTTTCACTAGTATCCTCAATAACAGTCGAGTTGTAGCCCGGGTCATCTTCCACGGGTTCCGACGAACATGCAGAAACCATTCCAAAAAGTAATAGTATGAAAAAGTAACTTATTGTTTTAATACAAATAACCTCCTAATCATTTGAGCGCCCTTTTATTTTACTTTGGAACAGCAAAACTTGTTGTCACAACTCCGTGCATTGACAGGATGATTCATGATTCTCCTGATTCTTTGAAGAGCTTGATCATTTTTGTCATACACAATGAAACAACAAAGAAGCATATCGCTCCAATTAAACTAGGATCCAAAAAAAATGAATCTATCAATCTTCCCAGTCAAAAGTAGAGAAAATATTGATCCAACAAGTACGCCTGCAAGGATATAAAGGGCCATATGGCAGAGATACCTATAGACTCGATGCGAGAAATTCCACTTCTTCATAACTCCATCAATGAAGATGGAAGCTGGAATACCTCCAACCACAAAAATAATGAGTGACACCACGAAGACTACTATAAAAATATCTTCAAAAGTTGGGGAAAATAGCTGGTCATTTTGCGTCGGGGTATGATACATAGCCATAATAAGGCTTAAAATAAAGGAGGACAAAATAGATACCGTCAATTTTTCAACCATTTTTTTTAATAAAAACATTGATTCACCCCATTCGTTCTGGCATTTCATAATATCTTCACTTAAGGTACGAATGCTGATTAACCAAAGTTAGACAGATCATCTGATAAATTTATGTAAAGGGCTATTCGATCAGTTCATCAGCATTTTTGACCCACACTGCAATGGTTGATTCACTTGAAAATTTGTGCCTTTATTCAATAAGTTGATTGTTTTCAGCCAAAAATATGATCTACGGAATCAGTAGTGATTGTGTATTATTTTTGAATAAAAAAAACGGCCACCGGGTTGGCTTTCACCCGACCCTTTAGCCTTGCCCTTCGAGCTTGGTTTACCGTATAAGGGTTTACTCACGCGCACCCTATGTATGAAAGACCCTATTATTCAAAATAATACGAAATAGCGGAGAGCACATACATCGGTGCCGTTTCCGTACGCAATATTCTTGGTCCTAACCCACAGAGTGCAGCCCCTTCTTCCTTCAGCTTTTCCACTTCCTCAGGTGTTAATCCGCCTTCTGGTCCGATAATAACAAGGAGCGACTGCTTCCGCTGCACCCGTGCCAAAGCCTTTGCCAACAGCGACGGCTCTCCTTGCCTTGCTACTTCTTCGTAGGCAACGATACAATGCTGATAGTCCTTCATCCGCCCGAGCAGCTCTTGAAACGAGTGAAGCTTCTCTACCTTCGGAATACGGTCGCGGTGAGCCTGCTCTGCTGCTTCTTTGGCAATTTTGTTTAGCCGCTCTATTTTCTTTCCTGCTTTTTTTTCATCCCATTTAGGAACTGAGCGCCTCGCCGAAAAAGGAAGAACACAACTGGCCCCTAGCTCCGTACTCTTCTGGGTAATGAACTCCAGCTTATCCCCTTTCGGCAGCCCTTGAGCGATAGTTACAGCAACTGGAAGCTCACTCTTTTGACCGTACTCTTCGAGAATGGTAGCCTGTATTGCTTCGTTATGGAGGGAGGAAATTCGACAACGATATGTTCGTTTGTCATTGTCACTGCAAATAATCTCATCCCCTTGCTCCATTCGCATTACCCGAACAATATGATGTACATCGCCTCCGGTAATGGTCACGATGCCGTCAGCAATTGAGTCCTTGGTTACAAAATATCGCTGCACTTCTGCCCCTCTTTTCTACACGCACTTGACGCTTCCCTTCCCTGCAACTGCTCAGGACTTACGTCACTCGGTTTTATTTTTCGCAATAATCGCGACCCAATCGTCCATTTCAAGTATCTCTTCAATTTGGAAGCCGCCAGCAACCATTGCCTCTTTTACTTCCTGCTTCTTTCGTTTTATAATGCCTGACGTAATAAAAATCCCATTTTTCTTCAGCAGTGTAGCAGCTTCCTGAATACATTGAACGATCACTTCCGCCAAAATATTGGCGACAATTAAATCATACGAGCCTTCTATTTGCTCAAGCAAATGATTTTGCTTGATCGAAACGACGGTCTCCTCTTGGTTTAGCTTCACATTCAGCGTCGCACTTTTCACGGCTACATCATCGAGATCAAGACCAAGCACCTGGCTCGCACCAAGCTTCGCCGCAGCGATGCTCAGTACACCCGAGCCTGTTCCAACATCAATGACTCGCTCCCCGCCTTGCATGACTCGTTCCAAGGATTGAATACAAAGCACAGTAGTTGGATGAGTCCCTGTTCCAAAAGCCATCCCTGGGTCAAGCTCAATAATTGTTTCCTCTGGCGAAGGCGTGTATTCCTCCCAAGTCGGAATAATGGTGATAGAGTTAGAAACCTTCACTGGCTTATAGTATTGCTTCCAAGCCGTAGCCCATTCTTCCTCATGGACTTCGGCGATTTGTATATTATTTTTACCGAGATCAAATTGATAGCTCGGCAGACTGTTGATCGCTTCTTTAATTTCATCGAACGTCTCATTTAAAAAGCTGTTCATCGGAAAATAAGCTTTTATCAATACGCCTTCTTCCGGATAATCGTCAGGTGAGAGCTGGTAAATTTCCCCGTAACGAACGCCCCATTCTGTCACAAGGTCTTGAGGGTCTTCGATGACAACCCCGCTTGCTCCCGCTTCGTGCAATATATGACAAATAGGCTCGACTGCTTCCTGAGTTGTGTGAATGCTAAATTCTGACCACTTCATTTTCCAGTCCTCCTATCTTAATAAGTGTCATAAATCATTACTTCAACCGCCTAAGGCTAAACGCGTCAGACGGTTTTTAAAAATAGCATTAACCTTCCCTCGCCTGCTAACACTATGGGACTCATTCCCCTTTAAATGCTCTTCTTACCTTCGAAAAGAAGCTGTCATTTTGTTCATCAGGCTGACCACCGGACATTTGCGCGAAATCTCGCAGAATATCCTTTTCCTTTTCCGTTAAATTTTTTGGTGTTACTACGCGAATTTTTACGTGCTGATCCCCTTGACCACGACCATGGACATTCGGCACGCCTTTGCCACGTAAACGGAAATTTGTTCCTGTTTGTGTCCCAGCTGGAATTTTCAACTTCACCTTTCCGGTTAACGTCGGCACTTCAATCTCGTCTCCTAAGGCGACTTGAACGAACGTTAAAGGCATTTCACAGTAAATATCGTCATCTTCGCGCTCAAAAAAATTCGTGCGGCCTCACATTAAAGACAACAAATAAGTCTCCAGGAGGTCCACCATTGACGCCAGCTTCTCCTTGTCCTGATACACGTAGCTGCTGGCCATGATCGATACCTGCTGGTACTTTGATGTTTATTTTCTTCCGTTTTTTTCACTTTTCCTTTACCACCACAAGTGGAACATTTATGCTTAACGATTTTTCCGGTTCCCTCACAATGATGGCAAACGCGGCGATTAACAACGCGGCCAAACGGAGTATTTTGTTCAACATTGAGCTGGCCTGAGCCACCACAATGCGAGCAATTTTCGGGCTTTGTCCCCGGCTTGGCACCGGAGCCATCACACGTTTGACACGTTTCCTCGCGCGGTATTTCAATTTCGGTTTCCTTCCCAAAAACGGCTTCCTTGAAAGTAAGCGTCATCGTATATTGAAGATCGGCTCCCTGTCTCGGCGCATTTGGATTTCTCCTGCCGGAACCGCCGCCAAAGAACATGTCGAATATATCGCCGAAACCGCTAAAGTCAGCGGAACCGCCTGCACCTCCGAAGCCTTGATTCGGATCCGTATGGCCGAACTGGTCATAATGTGCTTTCTTTTGCGGATCGCTCAAAGTGTCGTACGCTTCTTTGACCTCTTTGAATTTCTCCTCAGCATCCGGTGCTTTATTTACATCCGATGATAGGTGCGTGCCAGCTTCCGATACGCTTTTTTTCACTTCGTCAACGGAAGAATTTTTATCGACACCGAGCACCTCATAAAAATCTCGTTTACTCACATCATCCACTCCCACTTCAATCGTTCTATTCAAAAGAAACCTTGCACATGATCGATTTCTCTTATCGTCCGTATTTCATAACGTCCATGATACCATCATTCTTATGCAAGGCGCAATAGTCTCGCGTGCTTCAATCGCCTATTCGCAAGAAAAGTCAAAGTCACAAAATCTGACTTTGACTTTTCGTGAAAACAGTTTATTTTTTTGTCTTCATCTTTTGCATCTTCATTTACTTCTTCGTAATCTGCATCGACTACATCGTCAGCATCGTCGGCTTTTTCGCTGCTTCCTTGTTCAGCACCTTCAGCCTGCTGAGCGGCTTGCGCTGCCTGCTCATAAAGCTTTGTCGACAAAGCCATGACGATTTCTTGAAGCTCATCCTTTGCTGTGCGGATGTCGTCAAGATTATTGCTTCAATCGCTGACTTCAGCTTGTCTTTCGCCGCCTCTGCTTTTTCCTTTTCTGCCTGCTCGACATTATCGCCAAGATCCTTTAACGTTTTCTCTGTAGTGAAGACGAGTTGGTCGGCTTCATTCCGAAGGTCTACTTCCTCACGACGTTTTTTTGTCTTCCTCAGCATTCGCTTCGGCATCTTTGACCATTTTATCGATTTCCTCTTCGGAAAGGCCGGAAGAAGATGTAATCGTAATCGATTTTTCCTTGTTAGTGCCTAAGTCTTTTGCTTTTACATTGACGATTCCGTTAGCGTCAATATCGAAGGATACTTCAATTTGTGGAACGCCGCGTGGTGCAGGTGGAATATCACCGAGCTCAAAGCGTCCAAGCGTCTTATTATCGGCCGCCATTTCGCGCTCTCCTTGGAGAACATGTATCGGAACAGCCGGCTGATTATCTGCCGCTGTCGAGAAAACTTGCGACTTCGATGTTGGGATCGTCGTATTTCGATCGATCAGCTTCGTAAACACTCCACCCATTGTCTCGATTCCAAGCGATAAAGGAGTAACATCTAACAAAACAATATCTTTCACATCACCGGTAAGAACTCCTGCTTGAACCGCGGCTCCTAGAGCAACGACTTCATCAGGATTTACGCCTTTGTGCGGATCCTTTCCAGTTAGTTGTTTAATTGCATCCTGCACGGCTGGAATCCGAGTCGAGCCACCAACAAGAACGACTTTATCGATTTCACTGGAAGATAAACCAGCATCATTGAGCGCATTACGAGTCGGCCCTAATGTACGCTCGACGAGAGCGGAAGAAATCTCCTCGAATTTTGCCCGGCTCAGGCTAATCTCAAGATGTTTCGGTCCTGTTGCATCAGCCGTAATAAACGGGAGGGAAATTTGCGTTTGAGTTACACCTGACAGATCCTTTTTTTGCTTTTTCAGCGGCATCCTTCAAACGTTGCATCGCCATTTTGTCGTTAGCTAAATCAATTCCGTTTTCTTTTTTAAATTGATCAACCAAATAATCGATAATCACTTGGTCAAAATCATCGCCACCAAGCTTGTTATCACCTGATGTAGCTTTTACTTCAAAGAATCCGTCCCCGAGCTCAAGGATCGATACGTCGAACGTACCACCACCGAGATCATAGACAAGGATCGTTTGATCCTCTCCCTTTTCCAGACCGTAAGCAAGCGCCGCAGCCGTCGGCTCGTTCACAATTCGATCGACCTCAAGCCCGGCAATTTTTCCGGCATCCTTCGTCGCTTGACGCTGTGAATCATTGAAATAAGCCGGAACGGTAATAACTGCTTTTGTTACTTCGTCTCCGAGATATGCTTCAGCATCAGACTTCAGCTTTTGCAAAATAATAGCTGAAATTTCTTGAGGGGTGAAATCTTTTCCTTCTACAGTTTCCTTATGGCTCGTACCCATGTGACGCTTGATTGACATCACCGTATTCGGGTTCGTAATCGCTTGTCGTTTCGCTACCTCTCCCACTAATCGTTCGCCGTCTTTAAAAGCCACAACAGACGGTGTCGTGCGATTCCCTTCGGGGTTCGGGATGACGGTTGCCTCTCCGCCTTCCATTACTGCAACACAAGAATTTGTTGTACCCAAGTCAATTCCAATCGTTTTACTCATATTCCAACTTTCCTCCTCAATTCATCGAACCTTTTCGATCAAGTTATTATGCATTTACTTTTACCATTGAAGGTCGAATGACTCGATCCTTCAGCTTATAGCCCTTTTGCAATTCTTCCACGATTTGATTCGATTCAAACCCTTCTTCTTCCACCTGCATGACTGCTTGATGAATTTGCGGATCGAATTTTTGACCTACTGTCTCAATCACTTCGACCCCTTCATTGTTCAATACATCGAGCATTTGACGATAAACCATCTCCATTCCTTGCAGAAGCGATTTTGTTTCGTCCTGCTCAGGCTTGACAAGCAATGCTCTTTCAAAGTTATCAAGAACAGGGAGCAGCCCTTCAATAAAAGGCTGTGATCTATATTTTGCTGCCGATTCCCTCTCCTCACGAGAGCGACGGCGAAAGTTATCGTAATCGGCTTGAACACGAAGAACACGCTGTTGCAGTTCAGCTATCTCTGCTTCAAACTCTTCCTGAGATTTCCCTTCCTGCTCTTGCTCGGAATCACCTTCCTGCTCCACTCGTGCTTCGTTTTCATCCAATTCCTGTTGTTCTGATTGCAAAGAATCATCGCCAGCTTCAGAGCTGACTTGCTCTTCTTCCATTGTTTGTGTATTTTTATCAGACAATTTGTTCACCTCCTACATCTAATCAGCTATATGTATTAAATAACATTCAAAAAGAGGAGGCCCAAAGCATGCTTTCTCAAAAGCTATCCCTTTGAGCTCCCAGCTTTCTAAACATTCTTTACGTAAAACATGCTGCCAGAGTTTCATACATTGTTGCCATAAACACAAATAACATCCCTGGCTTAACGATAAAAGCCCGTTAGCAGCCTCGTTAAATCCTTCGACACCGTATCAACTACACCTATAACACGTCGATATTCCATTCTTGTCGGCCCAATGATTCCAATAGTCCCCATGTGCTTCCCACCAATTGAGTAGGTTGCTGTGATCATACTGCAGTGATCGAACGCTGCTAAATTATTTTCTTCGCCTATTTTTACTCGAATCCCGTCGTGCGACGTTTTCATTATTTGATGCATAAGCTGATCTTTTTCTAGCATATTCAAAAGCATTCGGACCTTATCAACATCCTTGAATTCAGCTGATTCAAAAGATTTGTTTTTCCACTGTAAAAAAACCTTTTCTGCCTTTTCGGATTTGAAGGAAGTTTGCAACACTTCCAGCACCTGTTCATAATTCCTGACATGCTGACGGATCACATTGATGACTTCTCTTTTTAACATGGTGCGCAGCTGATATAACGGCGCTCCTCGTAAGCATTCATTTAAAATATTAACGGTTCGTTCGAGATCAGCAGGCTCGATTGCTTCCGGCACTTCGATCGTTTGATTTTCAACGTAACCGGTATCCGTAACGAGAATAAAGATCGCTGTACTTTTTGTTAAAGGAATAATTTGAATGTTGTGCAGCTTAGCTTCAAACATTTCCGGACCGAGTACTATTGAAATATAGCTCGTCATGTTCGATAAAATATGAGCCGAATGCTGAATGACCTCCTCCATTTCATGGATATGATCTGTAAATAGCGTGTGGATATTAGCTATTTCTTCATCCGACAAACGATGTGGCCTCAGCAGATGATCGACATAATAGCGATAGCCCTTATGGGAAGGTATTCGACCAGAGGAGCTGTGCGGCTTTTCCAAAAAAAACCGAGTTCTTCCAAGTCAGCCATGTCATTTCTTATCGTAGCAGAGCTAAACGTAATATCTTCACGCTTTGAGATGCTACGGGAACCGACAGGCTCCGCAGTTTGGATATAATCATCAACAATGGCCTGTAAAATGGACAATTGCCTTTCAGTTAGCATACCCATCACCTCTGTTAGCACTCAAGGCGTGTGAGTGCTAAATCTATTGATAAAATATCAAAAAGGCCAGGTTTTGTCAATATATAAAGCGAGAAGTTCGCCTCAGTATTTCGCAAATAATGACAGCCTAACAATTATATGTGACCTATGAGCGCCAAAGGCGTAAATCCGTTCAGCAAGCCGAAATGAGAAAACGGCTTGACCACGTCCGATTGCCGATTCACACCTACCCTTTAGCAATGGAATTCATGCCATTCAATGAAGCTCTTTCTCCTTACTTATGCAAAACGTTTCAAGAACGGGTAGAGCTCCTTGGATGAGGTAATTTTGTCAATGTGGCAATAAATTTTTCAAATACTTCGTTTCCAAGCAGCAAGCCTTTTTCCGTTAATTTCAATGCGCCTTGCTCATATGCTAATAGCTTCTTAGCGATGAGCTCATTGATTTCCTGACGGTACAGCTCAAAAAACGAATAGCCGTAGCGCTGTTGGAATCGGCGTTCATTTAACCCATCAACTAGACGCAAACCCATAAACATCGCTTCTTCAAGCCGTTCAATTTCGGTGACGTCATGCTTTTGCAAATAAGGAGGCCGCCCTTCTCTCACTGCATTAATATATTTGGCTATCGGCCCATGGTTTTGATACCTTGTACCATTGACATAGCCGTGTGCACCGGCGCCAAATCCGAAATACTCTTCATTATCCCAGTAAATCCGGTTATGCTGACTTTCAAACCCTCTCCTAGCAAAGTTACTAATTTCATATTGGCGAAGCCCGTTCGCTTCCGAAATCGTGCGCAATTGCTCATACATTTGTACTTCATCGTCCTCAGGCGGGAGGCTTAGCTTCCCTTTTCTTTGCAAATTGTAAAAGACGGTTTTGGCTTCTACTTTTAACGAATAGGCCGAAATATGCTCGATGCCGAGTGCAATTGCTTGCTGTATCGTACCGGCAAAAAGCTCAGGTGTTTGGCCTGGTAACCCAAACATTAAATCGATGGAAAGGTTTGAAAAGCCAACAGCACGGCTTCTTTCGATCGCTTCGAAAACGCTATTTGCCGAATGAGTCCGACCAATCGCCTTAAGGAGCTCAGGTTCGAAGGTTTGAGCACCGATACTAAGTCGATTGACGCCATACGCCTTCATCACCTCAAGCTTTTCTTGCTCACTGCTGTCAGGGTTAACTTCTACCGTCCACTCCTCGATTTGCTCTAGCGGCAAATGTGCACTTATCCCGGACAGGAGCCGCTCAAGTTGTGCTGCACTGAGAGCTGTCGGTGTACCGCCGCCGATGTAAAGCGTTCGTAAAGCTTCGTATCCTGTACTCTCGCCCGTTCGTTGGATTTCCATTAATACTGTTTCAACATATTGATCGACTGGCTGATTTTTCAAAAACACTTTGTTAAAATCGCAATAATGACAAATTTGCTCACAAAAAGGAATATGGATATACGCTGCTTTCACCATACCGTTACACTCCTTTCGTTAAAATGTGAACTTTTTCGTTCGAGCGCCGTAAAAACCGCAGGAATTCTCCTGCGGCAAGCCATGACTAGTCGTCCATTCGTAATATGGCCATGAAGACTTCTTAAATTCTGCAAATTGGATACATGAACAAAAATAGTATCAACTCTGTTTTCGATTGCTTTCGATTGGAATACCTCCTTGTTTTAGTTAATAACTAAAAACAGTTAGACAAAACCAAAGGTTCTCCTCATTTTATATCTTACTCTCTGCCCTCTCAAATCACCGGAGTGCCTGTGGTCGTTCTAGTTGCAATCGTAAATGAAAGGAGAAAATCAACATTGATTTCAATTTCCACTCCCTATAGACATACTTTAGAAAGTGGAGCGAAATCATTCAAATGTAGAACCGTAGATACGTACTCACAACTGACAAAAAAACAATGAAACAGTAGATATTCGAAAGGGTTATGTTTGAATAGTTCCCCCACCGCTCTTAATAGCTCGGTAGCTACACGGTGGGAGCTTTTTTTTATATTATTAAATTCAGAACGACCCTTGATATATCAATGTTCACTAATCGTCCATTCGTAAAACGGCCATGAATGCTTCCTGCGGCACCTCGACATTACCGACTGCTTTCATCCGTTTTTTTTCCTTCTTTTTGCTTTTCAAGCAGCTTACGCTTTCTGGAAATGTCGCCGCCGTAACATTTGGCTAAAACATTTTTGCGCATCGCTTTTATCGTCGAACGAGCAATAATTTTGTTTCCGATCGCCGCTTGTACCGGCACCTCAAATTGCTGGCGCGGAATGAGCTCTTTCAGCTTATCGACAATGGCCTTCCCTCGCTCAAAGGCTGAATCCCGATGTACGATTACGGATAAGGCGTCGACCTTTTCGCTATTTAACAGGATATCCATTTTCACGAGCCGTGATTGCTTGTACCCGATAAGTTCATAATCGAACGAAGCATATCCCTTCGTATTCGATTTAAGCTGGTCAAAGAAATCATAAACAATTTCTGCTAAAGGAATTTCATAAATAATTTGGACTCGGCTTTCATCAAGGTATTGCATATCGATGAAAATCCCGCGCTTTCCTTGGCACAACTCCATAACGGCTCCGACGAAATCATTTGGCACCATAACGGTTGCTTTCACATACGGTTCTTCCACATGCTCGAGCTTTTGCGCATCCGGCATGTTCGACGGGTTGTCAATTTGTAATTCTTCTCCGTCGGTTAGCAGCACTTTATAAACGACACTCGGTGCGGTCGTAATTAAGGAGATGCCAAATTCCCGTTCAATTCGCTCTTGAATGATTTCCATATGAAGAAGACCAAGAAAGCCGCACCTGAACCCAAACCCGAGTGCCTGAGATGTTTCGGCCTCATACTGGAGCGAGGCATCGTTCAATTCGAGCCGTTCCAACGCTTCGCGTAAATCATTGTAATCGTTAGTATCGATCGGATATAGGCCGCAGTAAACCATTGGTTCATACGACGATAGCCCGGTAACGGTTCTGAAGCTGGCCTTCTTGCACTTGTTATCGTATCACCAACGCGCGTGTCGCCAACATTTTTGATTGCCGCTGTTAAAAACCTACGTCCCCGACCGTTAATTCTTCGCGCTTTTCTGCCTTTGGTGTGAAGACACCGATTTCTGTTACTTCGAACTCTTTTCCGGTTGCCATCATTTTAATTTTCTGACCCGCTTTGACCGTTCCTTCTACAATTCGTACATAAGCGATAACCCCACGGTACGAATCGTATAACGAATCGAAAATAAGCGCTTGAAGCGGCGCATCGGGATCTCCGCTCGGTGGCGGAACGAGCTCTACAACCTGTTCTAGAATCTCGGCGATACCAATTCCGTTTTTCGCAGAGGCGTGTACAGCATGCGATGCATCAAGCCCAATGACATCTTCAACTTCCTGCTTCACCCGTTCAGGCTCAGCACTCGGCAAGTCAATTTTATTTATTACTGGAAGGATTTCTAGATCATTGTCCAAAGCTAAATAAACATTTGCCAGCGTTTGCGCTTCGATTCCTTGCGCCGCGTCAACAATTAGCAATGCGCCTTCACAAGCGGCCAAACTGCGCGAAACCTCGTAGGTAAAGTCGACATGCCCTGGCGTATCGATTAAATGAAAAATATAGTCCTCTCCGTCAGCTGCTTTGTATGTCAATTGGACAGCATTCAGTTTAATCGTAATTCCTCGCTCTCTTTCCAAATCCATTGCATCAAGAGCCTGCTCCTTCATTTCGCGGGCAGTCAGCGCACCTGTCTGTTCCAAAATCCGATCAGCGAGCGTTGACTTTCCGTGATCAATATGAGCGATAATTGAAAAATTACGAATTCTAGTTTGCCGCTCTAATCTCTGTTCCATGTTCATCCGATCACTCCTACCACTTGCCTGTAAAATCCACTATCCTTCATTATAGCAACCGTTGCAGCCTTGTTCAATCTTTACTGAAGAAAAAAATGGACAACATTGTCCACGAATTGAAGCTGCTGCTTTGAAGGAACGGAGAAAACGACTGCTAGACTAAGGGGTAAGTATAGTTTTATGACCTTTTTTTAACTCTTGTAAGCACTCCTTCAACGAATCACTCGTCGCCTCTTCCGTTTAGTACGTGCTCGACAAAAAAAGACTATTTGCTCAAGAATTGTTCGGATCAGCCGATTTAGCCCTTGAGACAGGCTCGCTCCAAGCTCTGAAAAAAAAGTTTCCTTTTCCTACCTCATCCGATTGCTCCTGCTTTTGTAGCAGCTCGACTTTGTCGTTGGATTCTCTTGCAGGTAGAGAATCGGAATTTTCAGCCTTGAACAGAAGGGGTTTCGGCTCAGAAAGGCCGCGCTCTTCGCTCATATATTGAATACTAGAAGGGTTCCAAGAAACAAAATTCCGGTCATGCTCATCATGAGGATAGCTATTTTTTTTCAAACGTACCCCTCCTTCGGCTCGGTGGCTTGTCCCTGTTTTACTGACATTTCATTTTTATGAATGATCGTCTCCTGTTAGAACTAAACGTGCGACGTCGCTGTCCGGATTAAGGCAAAAAAAACAGCAGGCAATGCACCTTCAGTCACATTGCGCTGCTGTCGATTCAATTAACGAGTATAGGATCCCGCATTGCCCTGGTCCACTTGCCGATGCAGGGCTGCATTTAATCCGGTCGCGATGACATGAGCCATATCACCAATAAATACATCAATTTCCTTAGGTGTAACCATAAGGTTGTGACCGAGTGGGGTGAGAACCTCCTGAATCAGCTGTCTTTTTTTTCATTTTCGGGAAGCGTTCCAACCATTCCCAGGACGGTTTGCCGTTTTTCTTCAGGAGGTAAATCCTCCTCTGTCAGTTCGCGCCGTTCGCCGAAGGACATCCCGGCTGGTGTCAAGGCTCTAGACGGAGTAGGCCCTTCCTTCATTTCTTTTCCGAAATGCTTTAAGACATAGTCGATCGTATCACTCGTAATCGAAACGGCATCGACGACGGTAGGAATTCCGACCGCGATGACCGGGATCCCTAATGCATCCTTACTCAGTTCCTTACGCTTATTTCCTACGCCACTCCCCGGATGAATACCCGTATCCGAAACCTGTATTGTCGTGTTCACCCTCTCGAGCGAGCGAGAAGCTAGGGCGTCTATGACGATAACAAAATCGGGCTTTGTTTTTTTCTATGACGCCGTAAATTACATCGCTTGTTTCTATTCCCGTTATTCCCATGACACCAGGTGAAATCGCACTGACGGGCCGGAAACCTTCTTGAACTTGCTCCGGTGCCAATTCGAACAAATGTCTCGTAATGAGCAAATCCCCGATCGTTAACGGACCTAAAGCGTCTGGGGTAACATTCCAGTTTCCGAGTCCGACAACGAGGCACGTATCCGTATCGGAGATTCCCATTTCTGTTAAAAACTGATTGAACGACTTAGCAAAAACCTTCTCAATCGTTTCTTGAAGCTCGGTGTCTTTTTTTTCGAATCCCTTGCGATTCAAAGGTTAAATACTTTCCAGCTTTCTTACCGAGCCGCTTCTCCCCCTCTTCGTCGATGATCACTCGAGTGATCTTTACACCTTCCTCTGTTGCTTCCTCGATCTGAACCCCTTGCACAGTATTCTTTGATTCAGGAATCTGTTCCTCTCCTCAAGCACCATTTGATGCGCTTCAACGGCCAAGTCCGTTCGAACTTGATACTTTTCTAGCTCCAATTCCTTTGACACTTTTCGCCAACCTCCTCATAAAATAAGCTCTACTCGATTAAAGCATTACTGAAAGTAAGACTCCTTCACTTGTTATTGAATCTTCATCCGGATAAGTAAAACTTTCTTCGGTGCGAGAATTCACCTTCACTGTTAGTTGAAACAAATCGAGGACTTTCGGGCAGTTAACACCATAGGCATAATTGTTCCTCCACCACTTATTAGTGGGGATTACTGCCCGTCCATAATCGGGGAGCAATCCACTTTTGCCCTTAATGTTTCCTGCGTTACACGTTTTCATTCTTCTATTGCATTTAACGCGTGTTTTTGGTAGAATGCTGATTGTTGTACATGCACCAGAAATAACCACCATGCCTTGAAAAAAGAAGCAAATTAAGGTAATAGATGGATCGGTGAAAAAACAAACTAACATCGCTTTCGAGGAGGTGAAACGAATGCCAAACATTAAATCCGCAATCAAACGCGTGAAAAAGAATGAAAAAAAGTCGTGCTCAAAATATCGCTTTTAAATCGTCTTTACGTACAGCAATCAAGAGCTTTGAAGCAACGGCTGAAGCCGGTGATACCGAAAACGCAAAATCAGCCTTCGTAACTGCTACTAAAAAGATCGATAAGGCTGCGAGCAAAGGTCTTATTCATAAAAATGCAGCTGCTCGCCAAAAATCTCGTCTAGCAAAAAAAACTCAATGGTTTGTCTGCATAAATTCAATAAAAACAGGCTTCCTCCCGCGATTGTCTCTTCATGAAGAGCGCATGCAGGAGGAAGCTTTTGTTTTATTCGATTTTGTAGCTTTGTTTTAAGATCTCTGTCTTTACACGCGGAAAAGAAGCACTTACCGACAGATCATGATTTACCAAGTCTGAGCAAAAACAGTTCGACAGCAAGCGTTTTATCCATAGCCCCTCTTTTTATCGCATAATCTGTCTTCGCCGCTTCCTCAAGCAGCTTTAGCAATGTATTTTGCTCAAAACGTTCAATCTGCTCTCCCGCCAACTTGACCACGTAAGGGTGAAGCTTTAATTGCCCTGCCATTTGTTTTTGGGAATAGCCGCGTCTCGTCAATTCCTTGACTTGATAATAAATTCGAAGCTGCCTGGCAAGCAAAGCGAGCAGCTTTAAAGGGTCCTCTTTTTGCTTCAATAAATCATGATAGATGAGCAATGCCTCATCCATCCGCTGCTTTACGGCAAGGTCAGTTAATGCAAAAACATTTTGCTCAAGAGTGCGAGCGACCAAAAGATCCACAACCTTTTCATCGACTACACCGTTCTCCCCGACGTAAAGAGCTAGCTTTTCTATTTCGGATGACAGCTGCAATAAATTAGTGCCGCATCGCTCCATTAAGTGCTCTAATCCAGCTGACGTCAACTGAAAAGATTTTTCCTTTGCCTGATCGTTGAGCCATCCCTCTGTCATTTTATGATCGAACGCATTCACTTCTACAACGACCGTTTCTTTTTTTAGCAGCTTCGTCCATTTTTTTTCGTTCATCTAGCTTTTCATAAGGGGCAACAAGAATAAACACAGTTTCAGGAGCAGGATTTTTTATGTATTTTTCAAACTGGCTAAGCTCGTGTTCAATCTTTTTGTCTTCCCGCTGGCTGGAAATCAGCGAAAAATTTTTGACGATTACGAGCTTTCGATCGCTAAAAAAAAGGAATCGTTTCTGCTTCCTCTACGGCTATCTCCAGAGGCGTTTCATCCATATTAAAGCTCCTAATATTCATCTCAGCCTGCTCAGGCAGCAACACTTGATTGCTGATGATTTGGATGAAGTCTTCAACCAAATACGATTGCGTGCCGTATAAGCAATAAACAGGAGCTAACTGCTTTTGCTGAATCGCTTTTTTTTATTTGCAAATAATTCATTTATTTCCCCTATTTCATTAATTTTTTTTGATAATATCCGGTTATACTACACGTATCTGCAACATTCCTCTTTTTAGCTTAGACAAATTTCCCACTCAAAACAAGAGGGAATTAAAGAAAGAGGTTCAGCGTGGAAAACGCCGAACCTCATTTATGATAAACGTTATGAACGAAGCCCCGGGTATCCCCGTCCATAACGATAAATCATCTAACTGTTACACTAATTATGTTATCCTATGCAAGGTCAAACTATAGGTGACAACTCTTAGCAAACTAGGCAATTGAAACGCTCGATTCGTCCCTCTATAAATTGTGAAGGCTTGTTCATAATTTAATACGGATCGACCTTTTCATTTGAAATGAATTCACGTATACTAAGTAATGATGAGGAGGGTGTTCGATGAATCAATTCGAAAAAGAAGTTCAAGACAAATCAAACGATGTCATTCCTTCTGGGTTAGGCTTTGTCTATTCCTTTGTCTTTTTTGCTCTTATTTTCACGATCGCTACGCTTGTTGACGTGTTTAGTGCATTTTAAAGGAGAGTATGAGGCGTAGAAAGCGTCCGTGATTCAGGGGCCATGTTTTTTATCAAGGATATAAGCATCAGGAAACGCATTTCACAATTATGGCTCCATTACTGACTAGCCGCTATTATTACAAGGTCGTTTCCCTTAAACACTGACGGATAAAACTCGAAAGGCAGATCACTTAATTTGCAAGTTCAAATACTTAGAAAAAAAAGCTGCCTCCGTTTTAAAACACAGTTCAATAAACCATCCCGTATCATAAGTGGTGAGTACGGGATGGTTTATTTTATCGGTAAGTAAACCTGACTTAGCAAAACGGCGTACCTGCCGTATTTTCCCCATTTATTCGTTTTGAACCGTTTCTATTTTCGTTCTACCCTGTCGCAGTGAAAGACGCACAGCACCATGAAGATCCGTTCGATAAATGGAAATGCTGTGCTGCTCCAAATGGTCTAGCACCTCGGGATGCGGATGGCCAAAACGGTTTTGTCTCCCCGCAGAAATTAGCGAAAGCTTAGGAGAAATTCGCTCAAGAAATTCAGGCGAGGAAGAGGTTAAACTGCCGTGATGACCTACCTTCAAAATATCGGTTTGCAATTCAGGATATTGCCGCAACAGCCTTTGTTCCCCCTCCAGCTCCAAATCACCTGTAAAAAGAAAGCTCACTTCTTCGAGCTGGAGCCAAAATACAATGGAACGGTTGTTTAAATTTTGTTCTGTCCCAACCGGTGACAAAACGGCTAATGCCGAGTCTTGCTCAGCCTCGATAATTCCTTCGCTCACAAAACGAAGGCTTGTCCCCATTTCGTCAAAAAAAGTGAAGCAGTTCTCCTTCATAGGGAGCTTCAAGCTCACCAGCCGAATACCATAATTCCTTCACCTTAATCGCCTCACCCACCGCTTGCGCTCCGCCAATGTGATCATAATGCCCGTGGGTCAAAATAAGCCTGTCAATCGCTCTGATCCCTCGTGCCTTTAAATACGGGACGACAACATCCTTGCCAACTTCAAAGGTCGAACGCCGCTCTCGCCATTCCTCGTCAAAAAAAGCGAATAGTTCCTCCGGTATCGACTAAATATACTTTCTTTCGATGAGGCCATTCAATTAAAAAAAACTATCCCCTTGGCCGACGTCGATCATCGTGATCACAGCCTCCCGTTCAATATAAGGCTTGGCTATCTGTAGACTTATTACGAAAAAAAAGGCAGAGAAACGATTTCATCCACCATCTCTTTTTTCCTTCCTCCTAGCAAAATAATCCAAAGCCGATAGCCGTATAAAGCAAGCCGACGATTATCGGTGAAGGTTTACCGATAATCATAATGAAAGAGGGATGCTGTTCTAAGGCAATTAAAGCCTGGTGGGCTGAGGGGACTGTAAGAGTAAGCAGCTTTAACGGGAGGTTGGTTAGGTCCGGAAGCATCAGTTGAAACAAAAAAACTGAGCAGGCTTGAAGGTAGCACAAACAGTGCTATAAAAGGAACATAAAGAAGGTTGAGTGGGATGCTGAACCAGGACCATTCGTACGTATGCAGTAAAATAATCGGAGCTGACAATAATTGAGCGATTAATGTTACGGCAGTTAATTGGCCAATATAAGAGGAATATCGAGCTTGAATTGTCGTTGCCGATACGATTAAACCAAATGAGATGAGAAAGGAAAGCTGAAAGCCGAGATGAAATAATGCGTATGGCTGTAAAGCTAAATAGACAAGGAAGACGAGGTAAATTCCGGCTAACGGAGGAATTCTTTGTTTCAATCTCAAGCAAAGCAGCACAAGCATCGCCATCCCAACTGCCCGAATAACTGAAGGCGCTCCTCCAGCAATCACGGCATAAAGGGGAAGGAAGGCAATTAATATTTCCTGTGCTCGTTCGCGTGTAATACCGGCACGAATAAAAAGGTAAAACAGAGCAGCTGTCATGATTCCGACATGAAGCCAGAAACAGCCAATAAATGGATAATGCCAAAACGCTGGTAAGCGTTAAGCAAGTCCCCGTCCATATAAGCTCTCTCTCCAAATACAAGGGCAATGATAATACCTGCAAGCTTCGCATCGACCGTTTGTTCGAGCTGCTGCATCTGTAGTTGGCGCCAGCTTTGGATCTGATTCATTATTGATTTTTCAGCACGTTTACATTGCAGCTCGGGGGTTATTAGCTGCCAATGGATTGTTTGTTCTCGTAAATATTGCTGATAATCGAATTGGTAGAAATTTGTGGGGGAGGAAGGGGGTTGAAGCTCGCCTTTGACCTGACAGCGATCACCTGGCTGAATATTGTACCACTCCGCCTTCTCAGCTTCGCTGCTCAAATAGCTCTGGAGTCGGATTCTTTCGCCGTCTCCTGTTTGTAGCGTTAGCGAGACGGTATCACCGTCGATTACCGGAATCGAAGCGACTGAACCGGCGAGCGTTTGCCGACCGGCGTCATAAACTGTCTCGTTCGTATGCTCGGCTAGCATCCCTATGCTAAAGTAAAAACCGAAGCTAGTTAAGGCGATCAATAAGGTGTTTCGTAATGATTGGCGACATTTGATTATATAAACGAATAACACAATGAGCAGCATCCACCAAAACCCAGTCGGCCCTCTTATTGAATAGGCAACACCTAAAATGGCAAAGCCTACTGCGACCAAACCGTATTTGAGCATATTAGCGGCTTTCTCTTCCGTGGAATTCGAACAAGGCTTGCATTTTTTCGATAAAAGGCAGGCGTTCTTCCTCCCTGACACCTGCTTCTTCTAGCTTTGCGATCAATCCAATAATTAGTTCACGTGTTTCATCAGATTGCTTTCCGAATGGGCCTTGCTTAAGCTCAACTTGGATGAGCTCAATTTCAGCCTCCTGAAATAGCTCTATCGCATATGGGTGATTTTTATAATCCTCAGCATAAAAAAACCTTTTGTATACCGCTTTGAATAATGGCTTTTGCACATTGGACACACGGAAAATGGGTTACATAAAGTTCAGCACCTTCAGTCGCAACACCGAACTTGGCGCATTGCAACAGCGCGTTTATTTCGGCATGAACTGTGCGGATGCAATGGTTTTCAACGACATAACAACCAGCATCAATACAATGACTACCACCGGATATTGATCCGTTATATCCTCCAGCAATAATTCGTTTGTCGCGAACGATCGTAGCGCCGACCATTAATCGTGTGCAAGTGCTTCTTAACGATAAAAGCTGGCTTTGCGCCATAAAAAATTCGTTCCAAGAAATCCTTTCCACTAGCTTCCACTCTCCTTAACGCTTGTCAAAATCCCCCTAGATTTAGGGGGATTGAAGATCCTTAACGCTGACTGTTTTCTAGCGCTTGGTTTAAATCGCTCGTAATATCGGCGACATTTTCAATGCCGATTGATAATCGTACTAGTTCGGGCGAAACACCGGCGGAGCGCTGTTCATCCTCAGTCAATTGTTGATGAGTCGTACTTGCCGGATGAATGACAAGCGATTTAGCATCACCGACATTGGCAACATGAGAGAAAAGTTGAACCGAGTTAATAAATTTCTTTCCTTCCTCTAACCCGCCCTTGATACCGAAAGTCAAAATCGCCCCTTGTCCGTTCGGTAAATACGTTCTTGCCTTTTCATAGGAACTGTGAGAACGAAGACCCGAATATTGAACCCACTCAACTAGCTCGTGACCCTCTAGAAATTCAGCAACCTTTTGTGCATTTTCGCAATGGCGTTCCATTCGGAGGTGCAGTGTCTCCAGCCCTTGCAATAGCAAGAAGCTGTTCATCGGTGCAATCGCCGGACCAAGGTCGCGGAGAAGCTGAACTCTAGCTTTGATAATATAGGCTAAAGGACCTAGCACTTCCGTATAGACGAGACCGTGATAGCTCGGATCTGGCGTATTTAGACCCGGAACTTTCCGTTATTCCAGTCGAACCTGCCACTATCGATAATAACTCCTCCGATGGACGTACCGTGTCCGCCGATAAATTTCGTTGCCGAATGCACGACGATATCAGCACCGTACTCAATTGGACGGCACAAAGCTGGCGTTGTAAATGTCGCATCGACCATCAGCGGAATATCGTGCTTATGGGCAACCTCTGAAATAGCGCTAATGTCCAGTACATCACCGTTCGGATTCCCTATCACTTCGCCAAACAGCAGCTTCGTCTTCGGAGTAATCGCTGCTTCAAATGCCTTCGGATCCGAACCGTCAACGAGGTGTACAGTAATACCGATTTTTTTTAAATGTATGAACAAATAAATTATAAGTGCCTCCGTACAATGAACTCGATGCGACAACTTCATCACCGTGCTCGCATATATTCAAGATCGCTAAATGGATCGCTGAACTTCCGCTTGCCGTTGCTAGCGCTCCGACACCACCTTCCAGCTCAGCCATCCTTTTTTTCAAACACGTCCGTTGTCGGATTCATGATGCGTGTATAAATATTTCCAAACTCCTGTAAACCAAATAAATTAGCAGCGTGTTCAGTATCCTTAAAGCCATAAGAAGTGGTTTGATAAATCGGCACAGCACGCGACTGTGTTGCCGGATCTATTTCTTGTCCACCATGAACGGCAATGGTTTCTAGTGCCCATTTATTATCCGTCATCCCCTCAACCTCCATAATATATGATAGTAAACATGTCCATTTTATCAGAATATTCTTTCCCGCACTATCTTTTTCTTTATTCTTTAATATATTCTCTCATTTGCTGCAGCGACTTCTCGCCAATGCTGAGACTTGAAGTAAATCATCGACGCTTCCAAAGCTACCGTGCTCCTCGCGATAGCTAAGAATGGCTCCGGCTTTAGCAGGGCCGATTCCAGGAATCTGCTCCAACTCCGCTGCTGTCGCCTTGTTTAAATCGATCTTGTCGCCACCTTGCTGCTGCGCGAAGCTTGGTATTTCTTCGACGTCCTCCCCAATTTCAGGAATGTAGATCACCATTTCGTCTTCTATGATGGCTGCCAGGTTTACTTTATTTTCATCCGCCACCTCCAGCAGTCCTCCTGCCTCAGAAATTGCTTCGTACACTCTGCTCCCCTCCTCCAGCTGATAAACCCCAGGGTGAGAAATAGCTCCTTTCATATCGACCATAATCTTTTCCTCGAAGACGGCAGCGTCCAACTCCTCCTCTTCCTCTTGCGTCTGCTGCTCGAAAAAAAACAGTTCTTCTTCGGAATCCTTTGTCGCCGCTGTATGACGCAAGCCTAAAAAGAACAGGACACTGGCAAGGAGAACAACTCCTGCAAGCGCAGCGCCGATCAATTGCTTTTGGCTCAGTCTCTTCATAATATCACTCCTAACACTCTAAATTTGAGGGAATAGGCTCGGGTTCATAACAGAAGGTAAGAAGCATAAAAATGGGAATGAGACGGAAGAAAGGCTTGAAGAAACAAGCTAAGTCCATTAGATAAAATACACTTACTTCATCAAGTGAAACCTTGGGGGGTTGGAAATTTTAACAATCGCTTCAATGTAGTTTTAACCGTAAAACCAAAGGATGGATGATAAGGTGCCAGCCTCTGCTGGACAATTGATCATATTTCGTTTCATACTATCCCTTTCTAAAGCATACATTTAGTTATCATGAAGTTCGTGGCAAGAAGAATGTTATGGAAAAGGAGGGAAAGCTTGTGAAAATCGGAATCATTGGCACTGGCAGCATGGGCAGCATTCTGATCGAATCATTTGCAGCCTCAGGCGAAGTACTGGAAGAACAGCTCGTTGTTTATAACCGATCAACCTTAAAAACTGATGCATTGAAGCAGCGCTTCCCAGACATTCGGGTGGCATGTAGTGCTACTGATGTCATTAACCAAACCGAGATGACATTTCTCTGTGTAAAGCCGCTCCAGTTTCCGACTGTTCTTGAACAAATTGGCTCCGTTTGTCCGAGCGACCATTTGCTCGTTTCCATAACGAGCCCGATTGCTGTCGAACAGCTTGAAGCAAAAGTAAATTGTAAGGTTGCCAGAGCCATTCCAAGTATTTTGAATCGTGCTCAGTCAGGACCATCATTACTCAGCTTCGGTCACCGATGTACGATGAACGATCGTGACATACTGACAAATTTAATGAGTGTCATCTCCACTCCGCTCGAAATCGATGAAAATATTACCCGTGTTTCCTCGGATATCGTTAGCTGCGGACCGGCATTTTTTTAGCTATTTAATCCAGCAATTCATTGATGCGGCAGTAAGACAAACTGAAATATCTGATGAGAATGCGACGGCTTTAGCTACTGACATGCTCATAGGGATGGGAAAGCTTCTTGAACAAAAACATTATACGTTACCGTCATTACAGGAGCGAGTTTGTGTTCCAGGAGGGATTACCGGTGAAGGAATTAAGGTGCTTGAAGAAGAAGTAGGTACCATGTTTGACCGATTGTTTCAGGAAACTCAGGCAAAATATGAACACGAACGAGGCAAGATCGAGAGCACCATGAATGCTGAGTAGATTTATTATGTTTTCAATTTCGACAGGCGGCGGCAGTTAAAGCCGGCCGCCCATTTTACTGAGCGCTCATTTATTTATATCATTCAACAAAAAACGGGATTTTCCTTTATTTTTTTTCTCGCTTTCACAAAAATTCTTTCGCTAGTCTCCGTTAACGGAGACCGCCCAAAACCTGCCGATATATCCTCGATCGAAAAACCGGTCTCCTGCAACCATTTTTCGTAGTGAGCCAATGAAAAGGTACGCTGTATATGGGTTTCCTCAAATCTTTGATACAATCCTGCATCCGTATGTACAAAAAAAAGTGAGCTGATGCTCGACGCTATGTTCCTCCGTGCCTGCAAAGGAATGCCAAATATAGGATATGTCGGGGTGATCGCTTGTAAACGTGTTGCCAATAAAGTGATCTGAAATTTTTTTTTAGGGAATGCACGTCAAATAGCAGCAAACCTCCCTGCTTAAGCTGGTTTGAAAAGCCAGCAAATGCCGATTTAACCTGGTCCTCAGTCGTCAAATAATTAAGTGAATCGCAAAAGACAGTCACGGCATCAAATTGTCCGAGTACAGGGAGCTGGCTCATATCCAGCGCAAACAGGGCAGGTCGAAACCGGCGCGCTCGTTTTTCGCTTCGGCAATCGTCAGCATGTCTTCTGACAAATCGAGACCGGTGACGAGCCCTCCTTCCTGTTGAAGCAGCAGCAGCAATTCTCCTGTGCCGCAGCCAACATCTAAAAACGTTTTCCCCGTTAGCGGTTGCTCGGAAAATGATCGTTTGACGTACCCAAGCCATTGATCGTAGGGAGCTTCTTTCATTAAACCGTCGTATAAGTTGGCGAACGTCAAATAATTCATTGCTCCTCCTTTACATAGGTCCAGCCGTCGCGTTGTTCAATTTTACCTTCTTTGAGGAGCTTTCCTAATCCCCGTTTAAAGGCAGATTTACTCATCGTAAAACGCTTCTTAATATCCTCCGGCTGACTTTTATCCGAGTATGGCATTGCTCCGTTGCGTGCGTTTAAATAAGCGAGAATCTGCTCGGCATCGTCACTCTGCTGTTCTGAGCGGAGCGGCTTAGCTGTAACGTTAATACGCCCATCAGGCCTGACAAAAGTTACCCGTACCTTCATACGCTCGCCTAAACGGGGGTGGTAAGTATATTCGTCCTCATGAAGGAAGGCGATGTATCGCTTTAATTCCGTTAAAAGGAAGACGCCTTTCTCACCGAAATGGTAAACACGCGCATAAAGCTCCTGATTCATGACATCTGCCTTTGCTTCTCCTGATTGTTTTTCAATCGGTTGCCCACGGACGAGACGGCCCATCAGCCTTCCTTTTTTTGTCTCTCGTTAATGAAACCGGTAGCTTATCACCGGGCTGCGGCCATAGCTTTCGATTCGTCGGCAGTTCATCCATCGACAAAAACAAATCTCTCGAAATTCCATTATAAAGGAAGACCCCGTGCCCCGGCTCCACTGAAACGATTTCGAGCCAGGCTATTTGCTCAAATTGTAACATCGGCATTGTCATTGTTGCCGCCAGTCGGTTTTGATGATCATGGTACAAAAAGACCTCAACGTCTTCACCAATTTCCAATTCCCGGTTCGCCTCACGACGATGCAATAATATATTCATATCGTTATCTGCTTGTCCTATAAAATAGCCAAAATCACTAACCCTCAGAACGTTTAACCGAACGATATCACCAGCCTGCCATTCCATTAATCCAAAGCTCCTTCGAGTTCGACTATCGGGGCGTCACCCCAGAGTTTTTCAAGGTTATAATACGTTCTTTCGTCCTTATGAAAAACGTGAACGACGATGTCGCCCAAATCAATTAAGATCCAGCGCGCTTGATCGTAGCCCTCCAACCGCTTAATTTCGATTCCTGTGTCGTGAGCAAGTTTTTTTTAGTTCGAAAGCAATGGCTTGGACTTGCTTTGCCGAGTTCCCGTGGCAAACGACAAAATAATCAGCAATCAGCGATATTCCTTTCATATTTAAAGCAACAATATTTTCTGCTCGTTTGTCATCGAGCGTTTTTGCAACAAGGTTCAAGCTAAGATCATTCAATGAACAATCACTCCTTTTACTTTAATAGTGTCTAGACAGCCAAAATAAGAGTAGCGTTTCAGCATTCCGGCGTTGGGTCAGTTCTCATTTTTCTTGACGAGATCGTTATACGTAGCAAGCGTTTCGGGATAAATAAGCTGTCTGCGCTTCAGCAGAAAACAGATCGTTTGCTCAAGCGCTTGTATAATCGCCGCATCCAAATTCTTCTTGGCTAGCTGTCGCACTTGGTCCACGCCTTGGAATTGTCGACCGGGCTCAATGTAATCGGCAAGGAAGATAATTTTTTCGAGCAAGGACATCCCTACCCGACCCGTTGTATGTGATGCGATCGCTTGAAGAATCTCTTCATCGGTTACCCCTACTTCTTCCGGTAAATAATAGGCCGCACACGGGGCATGCAGTAGCTCATCTCCGTAATCAAGAATGAGCTTGTTCGTTAAAGTATTTTTCACGAGTAAACGCATCTCATCTCGGTCGCGAAACTTCGCATAATCATGAAAAATAGCCGCCAATTCAGCCTTTTCTTTGTTTCCATCAAAGCGTTCTGCTAACTCAATCGCTGCTTCCACTACTCCGAGAGTGTGCTGATAGCGATAATCGGTTAAGTGTGGCTTCACAATTTCCAGTGCCTGATTCCTTTCCATACAATTTCCTCTCCTTAATAATTTGCTCTACTTCAGGAGGCACCATGTAACGAATCGGCTTCTCATTTCGAACCCGGCTTCGAATATCGGTTGAAGAGAGATCGATTTGCACTGTATTAAGCGGCAGCACGTGTCTTGCGTAGCTAGAAGTTGAAGAACTGCCTGGTCGCTTGACACCGATAAATGTCACAAGGTTTATTAATTCATCAATTCTTTCCCATTTTGGTAAATAATCAACCATGTCCCCGCCAATGATGAAAAAAAACTGATGATAGGGGTATTGCCGTTTCAACTGTTGAAGCGTATCAACTGTATACGATTTTCCTTCTCGTTCGATTTCGATCGTTGACACGCGAAATCGCGGCTCGTCCCTTGTTGCCTCCCTGAGCATATCCAGCCTTGCCTGGCTCGAGGCCAATCTTTTCCTTTCCTTGTGCGGTGGGGTGTTTACTGGGACGAACCATACCTCATGAAGGTCGTATTGTAATAAAGCTTCTTGGGCAATGAGCATATGGCCAATGTGCGGCGGATCAAAGGTCCCTCCGAACAATGCAATTTTTTTTCATAATAGGAAACCACCTTTGCACCCGTCAATTCGAGGGGAGTTCGATCTCTTTTTGCTCTTTCGATTCTTTATACAATATAATGGTTCGGCCAATAACCTGAACAATTTCTGCTCCCGTTCCCTTCTGAACGAGTTCAGCCACCTTTTGTTTATCATATTCACAGTTTTGTAAAACGCTAATTTTTATTAATTCTCGCGCCTCTAGCGCCTCCGAAACCTGCTTAAGCAAGTTCTCATTGACGCCGCCTTTACCTACTTGAAAAATCGGCTTCAGGTGGTGCGCTTCTGCACGTAAGTAACGCTTTTGTTTTCCTGTCAGCATCGCTTTTTTCCTCCAAGCTCTTCATAAACTAATTGTCTCATTCGCTCACGATCAGGCTTTTGCCCTGTCCAATATTCAAAGGAAAGGGCACCTTGGTTCACAAACATCCCTACCCCGTCCAAGGTCCTTGCTCCAGCTAATTTGGCTTCTCGGAGCAGCTTCGTCTCGATTGGATTATAGATCAAATCGCTAACAATTGCTTGTGATTTAAGTCGTGAAAGCGCAAGCGGACTCTCGGATTGGTTAGGGCTCATTCCTACAGACGTCGTATTAATAATAATATCAAAGCTTTCCACCTGCTCACTAGCAGTCACCAATGTGACAGCTTCAATGTCAGCTTCCGTATGTTTCTGAAGGTTCGCCAATCGCTCCGCTTTCTCCATCGTCCGGTTCGCAATACAAATTGCTCCCGCTTTTTCCCTAGCAAACACAGTAACTATCGCCCTAGCCGCGCCGCCAGCACCAATGATCAAAACTCGTTTATCGGCAAGGTGCTCGTGACCACAGAATGTTTGAATGAGCGATTCATAATAGCCCCGTCCATCTGTATTATAGCCCATTAATTTGCCTGCACGATTAACGATCGTATTGACCGCACCAATCGCCAAAGCCTCGTCATCAATGTGATCTAAATAAGCCATGACAGCTACTTTATGTGGAATTGTCACATTGCATCCCGCTAAATTCAACGCCCTTATGCCAGTTATCGCCTCTTCCAGATGATTTGGATGCACTTCGAAGGCATGATAGGAAGCAGGGATATCGAGACTTGCGAATGCATCGTTATGAATCAATGGTGACATCGTATGCCCAAGCGGATAGCCAAGCAGGCCAATCAGTTTTTCCATTCTACTCCCCCTCCTCCTTAGCCAGAAATGATCGAATTACGGATCGATACGTTTACTCCCTCAGGTGCATAGGCGTGAACGGTCAACGCTTCGCCAGCAACTGTCACCCAGCCTAATCCGGAAATAATAATATCACATTTTTTTTGTTTTATCGTAAATTCATGCTTCACAAGCGGTGGTAATTTCTTTCTTGCTTCTCCACTAGGCGGCTGCAGCAGCTCGCGAGGTGCTCTCGATAAAGCTGATCAGCCTTATCCAGCTTGGTTCGATGAATCTTAAGATCATTCGAACAATAACAAATGAACGAGGAACGCTCACCGTGAATAAAATCAAGTCGAGCGAGTCCGCCAAAAAAAGAGCGTTTGTTCACTGTTTAGTTGGTAAACGCTTGGCTTGATCTCCTTGCTAGGCGTAATCACCTTCAAGCCCTTATTATCGACAAAATGAGCCATCTGCTCATGGTTGATAATACCTGGAGTATCGAATAGCGTCCGTCCGTCCTCCAAAGGAATATCGATCATCCCAAGGGTTGTCCCCGGAAAATAAGAGGTTGTAATAAACGGCTCGTCTTCCCCGCCGAATTCCTCGATAATTTTATTAATGAACGTTGATTTACCGACGTTTGTACAGCCAACCACGTAAACATCTTTTCCGCGGCGGCGCCGTTCGATTTCAGCCGCAATTGCCTGTATTCCAAGGCCCGTTTTTGCACTGCCAAGCAGGACATCGACCGGCTTAACCGAGATCCTTCGCCGCTTTTTTTCATCCAATTGATTAACCGGTTCGAATTCAACGACTTCGGCAGCAGATCGGCCTTATTTCCAATGAGCAAAACATCATTTTTGTTTACGAAGCGATGCAGACCAGGTAGCCAGCTTCCGTTGAAATCAAACAAATCAACAACTTTAACAATTAACGCATCCTTTTCGCCTAGCGTATTTAAAATTTTTAAAAAAAATCGTCTCCTGTCAATGGGACATCTTGAACTTCGTTATAGTGCTTTAAGCGAAAGCAACGCTGGCAAATCACATGCTCGCGTTTTAGGGCGGATTCAGGTGCATAGCCGACTCCCTGCTTGTCCTCGGTTTGAATGCTTACCCCGCAGCCCGCACACATTAAATCGTGGTTATTCATCCTTATCCTCCCAATGGATCATCCCTTTTTTTCTCATCTTTTTCAGTACAACTCTTTCCATGCGTCGATTAAAGCGAGTCATCAGCCCATCCGTACTCGCAACCGGAACAACTAAAATTGTGTGCAGTCCCGTCCGGTTTCCTCCGAGCACATCCGTAAAGAGCTGATCTCCGACGACCACCACTTCATTCGGAGAAAGGTTCATTTGCTGCAATGCTTGTTTAAATGCGTTTCTTAACGGCTTTTTCGCACTATGGATAAATACGATCTCCTCAGGATCGCAAAAAGCCTTGACCCTTTTTTTCAGAGTTGTTCGAAACGACTGTTACGCTCATCCCGGCATCTTGCAGCTTACTTAACCACTGGCGAACTTCTGGGGTAGCATCTGGCCGATCCCATTCCACCAGAGTATTGTCCAAATCGGTAATGACTCCTTTAATTCCCTTTTTTTTTAATTCGTTAAGATTAATGTCATAAATACTTTCTACATACTGATCAGGCAGCAGCGATTTTAGCAAGTTTCTAGCCTCCAAAAATAGTAATTATGTCTCTGTTTGCCTCTGGTAAATGCGTTCTTGTATAGTCAATCTTTAACTATACCGTGCAATAACGGATTTTTCAATAAGTGAGCTGCAATTTCTCTTTACGCGAAATATCGACAAAAATCAAGAAAGACAAAGGAAACAAGCGGATAAACATAAAAACTTTTCGACAAAACCACTCACTTCTCAACACTTGTGGATAAAGTTATACACGACTCAATACCTTGTTATTATCAATTTCATAACAGTAATAAACAGGAAATCCACAAGTTATCCACGGGTACTTGTGGATAAACGAACGGTTGTTCTCTTATAACGTTCATGCTACGATATAAATTAATGAAAATAGGCAACCTACATCATATGCAAGCAAAAATAAAATTAAGACAGCTCTCCAAATATTTATTCGAACCAACCTCGTTCATTCATCCTTGATTAACGCTTCAACCAGTGAAACCTTGCTCTAAAAAGCAAGGAGCAAAACACTTTACTTTTTGCTCCCTTTTACTATTTAAACAAAAGGAGGTGAACCTGTCACATATACTCGGCAGGGTGCGATGCAAAACTTGTCTGATGAACTCCTAATTGAAACCTACTATAAAGCTGTGAATTTGGACCTCAGTCTGATTTTATTGAAATTATTCGTTTGGAAATTACTAAACGTTCACTTGGGGATAAAATAAAACTCACTTCATAAACGGTAAAGAGGAAGCGCGATGCTGCGCTTCCTCTTTAAATTATTCCTCCCCTTCCTCAACCTCACGAATTCTAATATATTCCCTTGGAGCAAATGGTCGTGACGGGTCGAGCTCATCCTCGTTCATTTGTTGCAGTCTAAACCCTTTCGGATCGTCTTTCCAGCTACGCAAATTCCGGTCATCGCTTCTTTCATTTGCGAACCAAGCGCCAAGCAATAAAACAATGAACAAACTAGCACTGGCAATCACCTTTTGTCTTTTATTCATATTTTTCACCCTATCAAGATCGTTGTCTTCATAGGATTGCAATATTTAGGTCATAATATACTTTCAAATTGGTAACTCTGCCGCTATTCAAGCATTATAAGGAAAATACCATTCCTTTAAGTGAAAGCGGGAGTGACGAGATTCATGTCTTTAAGGAATCGAACGGTTTATCGTCGAAAAAAACGTTCGTTTTGCAAAAAAAATTTTACGAATTTATCCCTAGTCTCTACTTATTTAACAATTCGATTGAAAGTGAGACAATCGGCTGAACGACTAATGCATATACTAATAAATTACGCTATACTCTAGGTAAGCTTTATTATTTGTCGGAGAAAAAGCTCTCAAAAAAGTGCTCGTCCAAAAGAAAGATAATCATCAGTTATATGAACACCGATTTTGTTCAGCCAAGATTGCGCACGTACCGACAACGGTTGTCCACTCACAGGCCGCTGTCGCTAATGAAGTTTCCGAGACGATTTTATAAGAGAAAGCCTTCGAAGCTCGAATTTTTATTTTTTTTGGACAAGCTCACTTTCATTGCTTAAATATTCCGCAAGCTCTCTGCTCATTTTTTTTGAACAGCCCCTAGATAAAGCATGTGTATTTCTTCATTCCATTAACAACTTGACTACAAGTACTGTTCTTTAAGGAGGTCTTAGATTTGACGTTGTTACATTGGGCAACTATTTCACCATTTTTATTTGCCCTTCTCGTTCCATTTCTGTATAAATATGCTCGTTCCATACATACTGGCTGGTTTGTGCTTATTCTCCCATTTTTGCTGTTTGTTTATTTTATTCAATACATTCCAGTGACGATGAGCCATGAGACCGTATTAAAAACAATCGAATGGGTTCCAAGCCTCGGAATAAACTTTACCGTATACCTTGACGGCCTCAGTCTATTATTTGTTCTTCTAATAACAGGTATAGGCTCGCTAGTTGCCCTTTACTCCATTTTTTTACTTATCGAAAAAAAACGGAGAAGCTGAACAACTTTTATGTTTATTTACTCATGTTTATGGGGGCGATGCTTGGGGTCGTCCTTTCAGACAATGTTATTGTGCTTTACGTGTTTTGGGAAGTGACGAGTATTGCCTCTTCGCTTTTGATTAGCTATTGGTTCCAGCGGGAAAAATCGATTTATGGAGCGCAAAAATCGCTGTTGATCACTGTTTTTGGCGGTTTTTCAATGCTCGCTGGTTTTTCGCTGCTTTATGTTGTTACGGGAACCTTCAGTATTCAAGGCTTAATCGAAAGCGCGGATGTCATCGCGGCTAGCTCTTTATTTTTACCGGCTATGATTCTAATTCTACTCGGTGCATTTACTAAATCGGCTCAATTTCCATTTCATATATGGTTACCTGATGCGATGGAAGCACCTACACCGGTTAGTGCCTACTTACACTCGGCAACGATGGTAAAAGCAGGCATCTATTTAGTTGCCCGTCTAACCCCGGTTTTCGGCGGCTCTGCTGAGTGGTTTTGGATTATAGCAAGCTTTGGCGTCATGACCCTTATTTGGGGCTCTATCTCTGCCGTTCGCCAAAAGGATTTGAAAGGCATTCTAGCCTTTTCGACCGTGAGCCAGCTTGGTTTAATTATGTGTCTGCTCGGCCTTGGCTCTGCTTCGCTTTACGATGGCGGAGAAGCGATGGATCAAACTATTTTTATCGCAGCTACACTGACGGCCATATTCCACCTGATTAATCATGCTACATTTAAAGGCGGATTGTTTATGGCTGCCGGAATCATTGATCATGAAACCGGGACGAGAGATATTCGCAAGCTCGGCGGATTAATGACGATCATGCCGGTCACCTTTACCATCTCTTTAGTCGGAACGGCATCGATGGCTGGGCTTCCGCCATTTAATGGCTTTCTGAGCAAGGAAATGTTTTTTTTACGGCTGTGACAAACGCGACGACAGCTGATGTGTTTCATATGCAAACGTTCGGCTATATCTTCCCGGTCATCGCGTGGATTGCTAGTATATTTACCTTTCTTTATTGCTTGATCTTATTTTTCAAAACGTTTACTGGCAAATTTAAGCCAGACAGCTACGAGAAGAAGGTGCACGAAGCCCCTTTCGGAATGCTGATTAGCCCTATTATTTTAGCTTCCCTTGTCGTTATTTTCGGCCTGTTTCCGAACCTGCTTTCCTACAGCTTAATCGAGCCGACAATGATGGCGATAATGCCAGGGCTCGGAGCTGGATTTGAAGTCGATATTTCCATGTGGCACGGCTTTAACTTTGAGTTACTAATGACTGCCGGGGTTGTGCTAATCGGCGCATTATTATTTGTTCTAATGAACAAATGGAGCAAGCTCTCACTATATGAAAGGGAGCGCGATCCGCTAAATTGGTTTTATGATCAAACACTGTCTGGGACGATTAAAGGCTCACAGCTTGTGACGAGAGCGCAGATGACGGGACGTCTACGAGACTATTTCGTCTATATGTGGACCTTTATGATTTTAATTGTTGCTTATACGATGTTCCGATATGATGCCCTTGCGATTGATCCGGTAAACACCGCAGCTATCACCCCATATATACTCGTGTTGACGATCGTGTTTATTGGTGCTGTTGTTTCGATTCCATTCATTAACAATCGAATCGTCGCAATTATCGTTACGGGAGTTGTCGGGTTTTTGATTGCTTTATATTTTGTTATTTTCCGTGCGCCCGACTTGGCGCTGACACAGCTCCTAGTTGAAACCGTATCGGTTGTGCTGTTTATGGTCGCCTTTTATCATTTGCCGGAATTGCGAAAAGAGTCGTTTAAGCCGCGCTTTAATTTCGTTAACCTTCTTATTTCGATTGGAGTCGGTGCGATTGTAACCGCGCTTGCCCTCAGCTCCCTTGCCCTCGGAAACGAGGCCGGGTTTGAACCGATTTCCGATTATTTTATCGCGAACGCCAAGGAACTGGCAGGGGGTTATAATATCGTTAACGTTATTTTAGTCGATTTCCGGGGACTCGATACGATCTTGGAAATCCTCGTTCTTGCAATCGCTGCTCTTGGAGTAGTGGCTATGATTAAGCTGCGCCTTAAGGAGGGTCGGGATGTATGAAGCCGTTAAATTCGAATGATGTTATGCTTCAAACCTTTACGCGGTTTATTGCATTTATCATCCTTGCTTTTTCACTCTACCTTTTTTTTCGCCGGGCACAACAATCCAGGCGGTGGCTTTATTGGCGGATTAATGACGGCAAGTTCCTTTTTGCTAATGTATCTTTGCTTTCCAAAAAGTGAAATAAAAAAGGTGCTCCCGTTGCGCTTCGAAACGATGATTGCTTTAGGCTTAATCATCGCCCTTGCGACAGGTGTCAATAGCATGATTTTTAAGCGCCCGTATTTGACTCAGTTTTTTTGACTATTATCAAGTGCCGCTTTTTGGAGAAGTGGAGCTAACAACTGCCCTACCCTTTGATTTAGGTGTATACCTTGTTGTCGTTGGCGTTGCACTCACTATCATACTAACGATCGCGGAGGATGATAAGTAATGGAGATTTTAATGTCGATAACCGTAGGTGTCCTTTTTATGGTTGGCACCTACTTGCTCCTCTCAAAAAGCCTATTACGAGTCGTTCTCGCGCTGTTGCTTTTATCTCATGGCTCTCATTTGCTTCTATTGACGATGGCCGGCTTGAACAGAGGGGCGCCGCCTTTATTAAATATTGGCGAGAGTCAGCATACTGATCCGCTGCCGCAAGCATTAATACTAACGGCGATAGTCATTAGCTTTGGTATTACTTCCTTCTTGTTGGTTCTTGCCTATCGTACGTATAAAGAGCATCAAACAGATGATTTAGAGCAATTAAGGGGTTCTGCTGATGAATAATTTACTTATAATGCCTGTGCTAATCCCTTTTCTTGTTGGAGCTGTGTTAATTTTATTTTCCAAGCATCATCGGCTCCAACGGGTGATTAGTGCTATCACGGCGATTAGTCTGCTTTTGTTATCAATTTATTTGGCTGTCACGGTTTATCATGGTGGTATTCTTGTCTTGGAGCTCGGTGACTGGCCCGCGCCATTTGGCATTGTTTTCGTTGCCGATTTATTTTCGACGATGATGGTTATACTCTCATGTATAACGGCTCTTGTTTGTTTATTCTTTGCGTTTCAAACGATTTCTAAGGAACGCGAAAGATTTTACTTTTATCCGTTCTACTTTTTTTTGATGACAGGCGTGAACGGTTCATTTCTAACGGGAGACTTATTTAATTTATTCGTCTTCTTCGAAGTGATGCTGATCGCATCCTACATTTTAATTGTCCACGGCGGCAATAAGTACCAGCTTCGTGAATCGTTTAAGTACGTCGTCATTAATGTCGCTGCCTCCATCCTATTTCTCGTCGGTGTCGCAACAATCTATGCGGTTACTGGTACGATGAATATGGCTGATATTGCTCAGCGGGTAGCTGAACTGGAGCAGGCTGGGATTTTAAATGCGATTGCGATCCTCTTTCTTGTCGTTTTTGCAATGAAGGGCGCTTTATTTCCGCTTTATTTCTGGCTGCCTCGCTCTTACTACGGCCCTCCTGCGGCCATCGCCGCGCTATTTGGGGGTCTCCTAACCAAAGTAGGGGTATATGCGATTATTAGAGTCTTTACGTTAATTTTCACGAATGATCCGGGATTTACTCACCAAATCATTTTAATAGTAGCCGGCTTAACGATGTTTTTCGGCGTCCTTGGAGCGTCTCGCAATATAATTTCAAACGGATTCTTTCTTACCATATCATTAGCCAGGTTGGCTACATGGTTATGGGGCTGGGACTTTATACGAAATTGGCGCTTGCCGGAGCGATTTTCTATATTGCTCATCACATTATCGTTAAAGCGTCCCTGTTTCTCTTCGCTGGAGTTACGCAGAAAATTACAGGGACCAACGACTTAAAAAAAATGGGCGGCCTGCTGAAAACGCACCCGTGGCTAGCTTGGATGTTTTTCATCGCGGCGCTGTCGTTAGCGGGAATTCCACCATTGAGCGGCTTCTTTAGTAAGTTCGCGTTAATTCTCGAAAGCTTTTTAGAAGGTCGCTATATCATTGCTGCAGTTGCATTACTCGTCGGCTTGCTTACCCTCTTCTCGATGCTGAAAATCTTTGTCTTTGCCTTTTGGGGAAGTCAGAAGCATAGCGAAGAGGATGCCAAAAAAAACGATCGGAAAATTGCTCTGGCCAACGGTTCCGCTCGTTGCCTTGACCATTATTCTTGCTTTGCTGCCGAACCAATGTTAAATTACTCATTACTAGTAGCCGAACAAATCTTTGACCCGAGCATTTATATTGAGTCTGTTCTGAAGGAGTAGATGTTATGGCTTACCAGCTCGTTATTAATCTCGTGATCGCACTCATCTGGATCCTTTTGCAAAACAGCTATACAGCTGTCGATCTTCTTATCGGCTACGCAATCGGATTCTTCGCTTTATTAATTCTGCGGCGCTTTTTGCCAACGAAATTTTATGGAAAACGCCTTTGGGCCGTTTTCAAGCTAGTCGCATTGTTCCTGAAAGACTGATTATCGCAAATATCGATGTAATCAAAATCGTTCTTAGTCCAAAGCTGACGAATCAACCTGGTATCATCGCCGTGCCGACGAAGCTGAAAACAAATACCGAAATTAGCCTACTCGCTGCCTTAATTACGTTAACACCCGGAACCCTTTCTATGGATTTTTCAAAGGACAGCCGTATTATTTACGTTCATGCTCTTCATGTCGATAATAAAGAAAAGCTGATTAAACAAATACAGGATTCATTTGAGCAGGCAATTCTGGAGGTGACGCAGCCTTGATGAATACCATCCTAACGCTCGTATTAATCGTCATTTCCATTTCTCTTCTTATTTGCTTAATCCGTGCCTTGCTTGGCCCGAGCTTATCGGATCGAATTGCCGCCCTTGATACGTTTGGCGTCAATTTAATTGGCTTTATCGCCATCCTCATGATGCTGCAAGTCACAACCGCTTATACAGAGGTTATTCTAGTCATCGCGATTCTGTCCTTTATCGGGACGATTCATTGTCCAAGTTCATTGAAGGTGGTGATGTGATTGAGCGCGATTGAGATTATCATCTGCCTTCTCGCCATTATTGGGGGTATTCTCAGCATTCTTGCCGCCCTAGGCTTGCTTAGACTCCCAGATGTATATGGCCGCCTTCACGCGGCGACGAAAAGTGCGACTCTCGGAGTTATTTCCTTAATGCTAGCCGCATTTCTATTTTTTCTCGTCCTTGAAGGTCAATTTGTCGGAAAAATCCTATTAACGATCGTTTTCGTCTTTTTAACAGCTCCAATCGCTGGCTTAATGATGGGGCGCTCAGCTTATCGGGTCGGTGTTCCCCTTTCAAAGAACAGTAGAGACGACGATTTGGCAGCTATGTATAAAGCAGAAAAAAAGCGAACTGAACAGGAGTAGCCTGTTTATTCGCTAATAAGCTAGCTATAAAAAGAGCTTCCCTGACACTAATTTATTAGACACCAGGGAAGCCATTACTTGTTTCAGGCGGGGCTCTTCTCCGCCTGTTTTGCAGCTTTTAAGGATGAGTCCATCGGATTGCAGAACTAGGAGAAGGTAATGAGATTACAATTGCTTAAATCAGCTAGCGAACGTGCTGTGGCCACCGACGAACCTTTTCTTAGACCTGGGAGTACAGCTGTTCGCTGAAGAGAATGTACTCAAGCTCCCACAGCGGCACAGACTATTGATTATTTGAGAGTCTCGCTAAGTATTGATGGATTTTTTTCACTCCCGAGTCAGAAGCCCGCTATGTTCGATTTCGCTAAATTAGCGATAGACATTATTTTGTATGTGCTCACTTTTTTTTATTAGCCGCATCGTTCAACCGAATATTGTCGCTTTACACCGTTGTAAGAAATCGTTTTACTGCTCTGCAAATCAGCTTTATCAAGCGGTTTTTATACAAATTCGAGTTTTCCCGATCGTTTATGCCATTTTCATTATTTTATGTGGAGCAGTCCGACTAGCCAGCTTTAATATAACTGAAAGCAATAGCGAAGTATGTCGGTTTGCCGATTACAGCGGCTGGCTGCATGCTAATGCTGTACACTTTACTTGTTTCCTATGTTCATCACTTGCTTTTAGCACAATTCTTTTACCTTTCTTAATGATCGGTACGTCGTTTGCGAAAAATGTAAATAATTGTTCTTATAGAGGGTGAGGCTATACCATACTTTTATTCCAAAAAAAATCCATAAAATAGGCAAAAATTGAAGCCAATTGTCAAAAATAATAAAAAAACTGGCGAAAAATGCTTTAAATTCGTATAGAAGGCTTGACACCATTGGGGTTTCGGAAGTAAATTTGAAGTGCAGGCTTATTTAACGCTTGCAAACCAGTATTGGCGAAAGATTATAAAGAATCTCTGATTAATTTTCCGATATTCAGAGTTCTTAAAAACACGGAATGAAAGGGAGTTATTTTCATGAACAAAACGGATTTAATTAACGCGGTAGCAGAGCAAGCAGAACTATCAAAAAAAGGATGCTTCAAAAGCGGTAGACGCTGTATTCAACAGCATCACGTCTTCCCTTGTCGAAGGTGGCAAAGTTCAACTTGTTGGATTCGGCAGCTTTGAAGTTCGTGAGCGTGCTGCTCGTAAAGGCCGTAACCCGCAAACGGGAGAAGAAATCGAAATTCCTGCAACAAAAAAAATCCTGCTTTCAAACCGGGTAAACAATTAAAAGACTCAGTCAACTAAGACTGACTGAAATTGCATGAAGGGACAAGCTCCCTTCCATATCAAAAAAGGAAAGACCGATTCTCCTTTGGGCGAATCGGTCTTTCTTACTTTTACGCTTTTCGCGGTAAGTATCGAGAAACGACTAGTTTTCAGTACTCAGAAGCTAATTACTCCCCTGACTCCGTTTATAAAACTCATGAAATAGCTTCATCAGTGCCCGCTTTTCAATCCTCGACACATAGCTCCTGGAAATACCTAAGTCTTTGGCAATCTCTCTTTGTGTCAGTTCCTCTTTTAGATCTAAGCCGAACCGTCCGACAATAACTTCTTTTTCTCGTTCGTCCAAAACGTGAATAAACTCATAGATTTGCTTTTTCTCCATTTTTGTTTGGATTACGTCAACGATATCATCGCCGTCCTCCTTCAGAACATCGATCAAAGTAATTTCATTGCCTTCCTTATCCGTTCCAATCGGATCGTGCAAGGAGACATCTTTTTTTACTTTCTTTAAAGCTCTTAAGTGCATGAGAATCTCGTTTTCGATACATCTTGCCGCATATGTTGCCAATTTTGTTCCTTTCCCGTTTGAATAGCTTTCAATCGCCTTAATGAGTCCGATAGTGCCAATTGAAATTAAATCCTCTGTATCCTCGCGAGTGTTTTCAAATTTTTTTGACAATATGTGCCACAAGACGCAAATTATGCTCAATCAGACGATTTCGGGCTTCCTCGTCCCCTTCTTGCATGAGCGCCAAATACTTACGCTCTTCTTCTTTTTTTTAATGGTTGTGGAAATGCATTATTTTTCACGTATGAGACAAACATAAAGATCTCTTTGATAAAATAAGAAAGTGCAGCTATAATCCCGGACACAACTTCACCCCCACGCTGTCATACTCTTAGCTTATGTGAGTCTGGGCTTGGTTGTGTCTGTACACTTGAAAAGAATGAAAAGGAATATGTCAATAGTGTGAAGCCAGTTTGAAAAGCCTGAGTGTGGAAGAGCGCGGCAATGTATAGCGTTTGCGAGGAGCTTCTTGCGCTCATGTTTCGGTGCGCTAAGGAGTGGGTCGGCACGTTTAGGTGGCTCGAGATAAAAACAATAGAACGATCTGCCGTCTTTTTTGGCAGATCGTTCACAGAAAAAAAATTTCATTAGTTTTTCTTTTCCTCGAGCAGATCGCGGATTTCTTTTAAGTACTGCTCTGCTGGAGGGATTTCCTCATCAACCTCTGTTTCGGGCATTACTTTGTTTTTCATAGAATTGAGCAGCTTTACGAAGATGAATATGGCAAAGGCAATGATCAAAAAGTCAATAATCGCCTGAATAAATGCTCCATATGCTACAACGGCGTTGCCAACTCTAATCGATAGAGATGAGAAATCGACACCTCCGAGTACAATGCCAACTAGCGGCATAATAATACTGTCAACCAATGCTGAGACAATTTGTCCGAATGCTGCTCCAATTACGACTGCAACAGCTAGTTCGAGTACGTTTCCTTGCGCGATAAACTCCTTAAATTCCTTAATCATGTCGTCATCCCTCTTTTATTTGTGATAATGATAGAATATCAAAATTTGATTTAAAATTCTTCAACATTTGTCAAAAATCCACACTTCAGCCTACAGTAGTGTCGAATCTGGAGCGCTGCTGCGGTTTCTAGGCCTTAAGATACGGTTCCTTGCACATAAGAAAACTTGATGATGCCAAGAACCGCTTATTAAAATTCGACGAAAAGACTAATTCCTACTATACTTAAAGTAATGTGCTACAAAGAAAATTGGAGGAATCGCCATGATGAAATTTATCGATAATCAAAATATAACCGACCCGCGGATCAATTTAGCAATTGAAGAGTATGCATTAAAGCATCTCGATCCGAAGGATACATATTTGCTGTTTTATGTTAATGAACCATCGATTATTATTGGTAAAAACCAAAACACAATTGAGGAAATTAACAGTCAGTACGTAAAGGAGAATGACCTTCATATCGTACGACGTTTGTCAGGCGGCGGTGCCGTTTATCATGATTTAGGGAATTTAAATTTCAGCTTCATTACAAAGGACGACGGGGAGTCCTTTCATAATTTCAAAAAATTTACTGAACCTGTTGTTAAGGCTTTAAATAACCTCGGTGTGCATGCTCAGGTCAGTGGCCGTAACGATATTCAAGTAGGTGAGCGAAAAATTTCCGGCAACGCCCAATTTTCGACGAAGGGGCGAATGTTCAGCACGGTACATTAATGCTCCAATCAGAAATAGAAAACGTCGTCTCCGCTTTAAACGTCAGTGATGAAAAGATTCGTTCCAAAGGGATTAAATCCATTCGGAGCAGAGTGGCCAATATTTCAGAATTCTTACAAGAGCCGTTAACGATGGATGAATTTAAACGAGTACTACTAATGTCGATTTTCGACACAGAAGGAGACATCCCTACTTATCAATTATCAGAAGCTGACTGGAAGGTTATTCGCCAGCTCTCAGACGAGCGTTACAGTAATTGGGATTGGAATTATGGAAAATCCCCAGCGTTCGATTTACGCCGCTCTAAGCGATTTTCCATCGGTACAATTGATGTGCGTTTAAATGTCCGTCGAGGGGTAATTCAAGAATGCAAAATATACGGGGATTTCTTTGGTGTCGGTGATGCAGCCGATTTGGCGCAGCAGCTGATTGGGGTTCGTCATGAGTACGAAGCCTTACACCAAAAGCTCGCCCACTTAGATTTACAGCATTATTTCGGTAATATTAAAAAGGATGAGTTTATCCAATTACTGTACTAAAGGAGCTGCCCTGCTCTTACCATCCTTTCATTCGATACGAAACCGACGAGCAGCTCTTTTTCGTTAAAGTGGTTTACTCCTGGCTGCAGTCGACACACAGGTTGACTTGCACGGGGGCGAAAACACGTTTTAAGTATGCTGACGTATCAAAGACTCAGACAGATTCGACCCCACCTTCGTTCCACTTACAAGGTGGGGTCTTAGTCATTAACGACGAGTTTGGAGAAAAAAAAGAAAACAAGTAACTAAGGCAGTTACTCGTTCATCAATAACTTATTCGGCAGCAAACCTTTACACTTCTTCCTCAGCCAACTCCCTTTGCGCTTTTCTGGCAAAAAGGTTGCAGCCTAGAGCAAGCGCCAAAGTAAACACAATTGCCCCTACGTGAAGCTCTGGCTGGGCCATTGCCTTTACACTGATTGGTAAAATTAATCCGATATACAAAAAGAGGCTTAAAGAGAGCGAAATAAACCCAAACCGTTTGTAATCGGCGACTTTCCCCTGTAATTCTTGAATCTTTTTTTTCTTCCATCCGGATTCCCTCCTCTAAGCATGCATCCATTTTAACATCTTTTCTGATTGAAGCAGTATGCAATGATCGCTAATGGAGGAAATGATTACAAATTACCGTTTACACGCTTTTAATATTGCGAGGACAAGCTTAGCAGAATGAAGTGAAGCCTTTTCTAAAAATTGATCGTAAGATAGTTTAGCATCCTGTCCGGCAATATCTGATAAGGAGCGAATGATAACAAATGGCACGGCAAACTGGCAGCATACTTGAGCAATTGAGCCTGCCTCCATCTCAGCGCACTGAGCATCTGGAAACCGCTGCTTTAATTGTTTCACAATTTCGTAATTACTCATAAACGAATCGCCGGAAACGATTAAGCCTTTACTTGAACGAATTCCAACAGTAGCAGCCGCTCTATTCGCTAGGTCTATTAATTCAGTATTCGGTTGATAGTACGCTGGCATTAGCGGCACTTGCCCGAATTCATAACCAAATACGGTTGCGTCTACGTCGTTGTAACGAACCTCCGTGGAAACAACGATTTCCCCTACCTCAAGGCCATCATGAAGCCTCCAGCGGAGCCAGTATTAATAATCTTATCCGGATGGAACAATTGGATTAATAACGTCGTCCCGATTGCAGCATTGACCTTTCCGATGCCAGACTTCAATAAAATAACCTCGACGCCTTCAAGCACACCTTGATGAAATTCGCAGCCTGCTATGACCGTGTCTTTACGCTCTTCCAGCTCGCTTCTCAGCAGTTCAACTTCTTCTTCCATTGCACCAATAATTCCGATTCTCACGTCCAATCTTCCTTTCCAATAATCTTATCCTAGTATACACGTCAATTAAGCAGAAATCACTCGTTTTCTTTTATGAACCGATCTGCTATGCTCTAAATAGAGCAACGATGAATGGAGGAAGAAACGGTGCATATCGACCTTGAACGGATCGAGGATAAGATTGAGTGCTTTGAAGCCAATGACCTTCAAATCCTCGAACAAAAAATTAACCAAAAAATTGATATTAACAAAGCCCTTTTACTTGAGGTTGCTAATATTCATTATCAGGTTCCGTGCATTCAAAAAAACGATCAACCCTATTACACGGCACTCGTCCATTTCAAAGCAAAACGAGCCTAGCTTCAGCATGGCTCGTTTTGCTTTATTTTAAGTTAAAACCATTCCCTTAGAAACGTGCACAAGGAGTTGCCAATCGATGAGGACATTGGCCAAAATGATTCAGTTTGCTGTAACGCTCCGACTAACCCGATTTTAACGATAAGGGTTACTCGCCAGCTTTTCTTTTTCGAGCGGCTTCCAGCCTTCTCCTTCGATGAATTCGATTTTCACCTCATAAGGTGTGCCTTGCTCATCAGGTGCGCTCACATAACCAATAGCTGTCGTGGGCGACCCGCCGTTTTTAATCCACCAGACAATCATATTGTCGTCCAATCCTGTTGCATAGCGAAGGGCGCGCTCCATCTCGTTCCAATTCGTCGTTCCTTTTTCGAAATCGTGGTTGAATTCGCCTGTCTGCTCCGTCCCGACCGGCTCCCATTCACCGTCAGCTGCCTCTAGTTCATCGCCATCTTCCGGATCGACATCATCTTCTTCCGTGCCGTCTTCCTCACCATTTCCGTCGAGTTCAGCGTCGCCATTACTTTCTTCTGTCGTATCGCCCTCCTCACCGGATGGATTATCTATGTCGTTGGATTCGATAGGTTCTTGAGTTTCCTGCTGCGAATCGTCCGGATCAGCACTGGCTTGCTCCGATTCTGATGGACCCTTGAATATTTGCCAAGCAAAAAAAAGCAATCAGAATGACGACAACTCCGATAGAGAGATTCAAGATCCGATTTATTCTCTGTTTTTTTCGATACTCATAGCGCTTCCCTTGCATCTACTCACGCCCCTTCATTCTATCTCTACTAGCATTATACAAAATCTTCCCTAGAATTACGAATCGATCTTTCTTCTCATTTTTCTTTCGACCTTAAAATCGCCTTCGCGCTTTCCTCAGAAGTAGTATAACATATTCTTTTTGAGAGAACGTGACCCAGGCTGAAGAGAGGGGCGTAGCAACAGTTTATCCCATCGGCACTTAACCCTCACTGCATGACCTTTTTCGGTCAGAGCGCTAATAATCGCATGCGTAAAAATACTGAATGCAGCCAGTTGCCGCATTCAGTATGTAAAAATAATGGAGATTGTGGTAAATCTGGAGCTAGAGACGGCTAGCTTATTCGGCAATCGTTTACGATTTGCGAATTTCCAAAATTTCGATTTCCATATCACCTGCAGGTGTATTCACGACCACTTTGTCATTAACCATTTTGCCTAAAAGGCTTTGCGCCATTGGCGAATCATTTGAAATTTTTCCCTCAGTCGGATCCGATTCAGCGCTTCCGACTATCGTATATTCCTCTTCATCCCCATCAGGAAGCTCGATAAACTTCACCGTCCTCCCTAATGATACAACATGGGCAGAGCCTTCTTCGTCCTCGATCATAACCGCATTTCGAATCATCTTCTCAAGCTGAATAATTCGACCTTCAACGAAGGCTTGCTCTTCCTTTGCCGAATCATACTCCGAGTTCTCGGATAAGTCACCAAACTGCGAGCGACCTTTATACGTTCAACGACTTCTTTCCGCCGTTCTGTTTTTAAAAATTCTAATTCCTCTTCAAGTTTTCGTTTTCCTTCCATTGTCATGTAATGCTTTTTTTTCTTCAGCCATTTTCCTTCACTCCTCGTTTCCAGCTTATCGATATATTATTGTAAAGAAGAAAGGCTAAGCGCCTTTCTAAACTCACTTTTAATGTTTTCCAGGTCCAGCCTCCCTGAATTCTTCTTGCTTGGACGTTTCAAAAGCCCGTCAAGCTCTAATATTTATTCTTTGCACGGATATCTCAGTGCCTCATCCTTAGCTTGAACGCTGCTCTTAAAACATACGCTTTAAGCAAATATTATCCAGCTTTCAACAGTGTAAGTCAAGCAAAAGTTCAACAAAAAAAAGTGATTTTGAATCCGCTTTACCCTCTTTACTCGAAAAGTTCGTTCACCAACGGGAACAGACGATAGATCTTTAGGTGCTAGGACATTCTTCCCATCAGCATTTTTTTTAAAAGAAGCAAGGTTTTTTTTAACAAAAAACCTCGCTTCCCTATATGCTTTTATTAGTGAGACTTCCATCACTGAGGGGGCTTCATTCACTTGCTTACCCTCCGAACAAAAGGTAACGTGAAAAAACTCCGCTACTTCGACAATACTAGTCGTTTGTGATTTGCCTAATGTCATCTAGTGAAGCCTTTCCGTACAAGCCGACTTGGCACAAAAAGAAGCCAAGGCTTTCATAACACTTTGCAAGAGACGTCATAGCGCTTAATGAACAGTGTTTTTAGTACGGATTAAATCCCAAGGGCACTAAGTCACAATTAGGTACAGTCGGCTTGAATCTCTGTCCGTCGCCTTAGAGTTGAGGCATCCGCTGGATTGTTACGGACATTCACACAAAGACTACTTTCCGAGTCCTTCTTATGATAATAACATCTTTTGCTAAAAATTCAATCAATAGCTACTCAAAGGGAGAGCATTTCACTAATCTGTCAAAAAAGTCCCACCTACTTACTATTAACGTGAAAGAGCCGTGCATTCTGTTCCTTTTTCCCAAAGGTTTTTTTTCTTTGCCATTTATTCGCCTCATTTTCAACGGCCGGCCGAATGGATATTTCATAGCAAAAGCGCAAAAGTTTTTAGCGTTTAATACTAATCGCCAGTCCGTCACCGATTGGAACAATCGTTGTGTTAAACCGTTCGTTAGCCATGAGCCATTCATTATATGACCGAAGATTTTTTTACAATAGTTTGCCATCGCTTTGGTCCGGCTTGCCGATCGGCAACCCAACCACGAAATAGGACATTATCGGAAAAGATAACTCCGCCAGCATTTAATCTTTTGGCTAAAAGTCTCAAAAAAACTGTTGATATTGCGATTTCGCCGCATCAATAAACAGCGCATCAAAATCTGGAACCGATTCAAGTGTTCCTGCGATATGAAGTGCATCCCCGTAGAGAATATTAATTCTCGAATTAAGGTTCAGCTTTTCGATTCGTTCGACCGCTTGCTTGTACCTCTCTTCGTCTCGTTCAATCGTGACGATTTCAGCTTCTGGTAAGACTAATGCCATCCGAATTGCTGAATAGCCAATTGCTGTACCAATTTCAAGAATTCGTTTCGGACGAACGAGCCTTAGCTGCTGTAAAAGAAATTCCATCCCCACTCCGTCCATAATCGGAACCTGCTGTTGTTCAGCTAATTCTTCAAGCTCAACTATTTCTGGACTTCGTGCTGGAATCAGCTTCTGTAAGTAAGCTTGCACTTTCTCTTCAAGCATCTCTGCTCCTCCTTTCACTTCCGGGTTATCGCAGCAAAGAGGGCAGTGACTACATACCCACTCAGCTATTCTTGCTCCACTTCACCTTCTTTCTCTGCTGCATCGATCCACTCCTGCCGATACTGCTGATGAATCGCATTATGCTCCTCGTATGTGTTGCTATAAATTACTTCACCATTATAGCGAGCATAGAAATAAAGGTAATCCGTCTCTTGCGGCTGAATCGCTGCTTGTATTGCATCCTTACCAGGGTTAGCAATTGGTCCTACGGGCAGCCCCTCATGCATATAAGTGTTATAAGGGGAATCCACCTTTAAATCCTCGTATGTCGTCATATAGCGGTGCTCTCCAAGCGCATAGGCGACGGTCGGATCAACTTGAAGCGGCATATTGCGGCTCAATCGATTGTAAAGTACGCCAGAAATTAAGTAACGATCCTCGGACGTTCGTGCTTCTCGTTCAATAATGGAAGCGAGCGTCATTATTTCGTGAATGGAATGCTCACTTTCCTCAAGCTCTGAGCTGAATTCGTCCAGAACGGCTTGGGTTCTTTCAAGCATTGAGTTGACTATTACTTCAATTGATGGATCAGCATCAACAAAATCGTATCTTGCCGGAAATAAATAGCCCTCTAAAGGAAAGCGAATGCCCTCTTTGAGAATTTCTTCTGTAAGCATCGAGTATTGATCAATCGCTTGCTTTAAAAAGTCTTCATCGCTAATCAGCTCGATAATTGCCTCTTGCTCGTGCGCTGTCTCATTACTAATAATCGTAGCAGCATCTTCCAGCCATCGGCCTTCAGGGACAGTAAAAACGATCTCCGCCTCTTCCAGTAACATTCCGTCCTTTAATTCATCGATCAATTGGTCAAAATCCATTCCGGTTGATAGCTGATAATCACCGGCCTGAAAGCCTGATTCATTTTTATAACGAACATAATAACGAAAAATAGTCCCATTTCGAACGAGTCCTTCGTCTTCGAGAATTTGACCGATTTGTGCAGTTGACGAACCGATAGGAATATTGACATTAATTGATTGCGGCTCCTCTTCTTCCATCGGACTGAGAGCTGTTTTTATGTAAAGATAGCCGCTAAATAATACGATGGCACCAACTACCGTTAATCCGATCACACAAAAAAAAGACGATTCTTCTTACTATTTTCGCCTGTGCGACTCTGTCTTCATATAGTTTGTTGCGTGGTCTTTCGTTCGATTCTGACATCATTCTCCTCCTTACACCGTTTCATTATACTATATTTCCCCTTAATGTCAGTAATCTTCAGTCGAATTTTATCGAAAAAAGTAAAACGATCCGGTAAATGTAGTGATGGCTCATCGCCCATACGCTTGGAAGCGGGATTCCTTAGTGAACTTATTTTAGCAGATGAACCATTGGGGAGGAAGCGGAGATTTTAGCCTACCTCTGCTTCGCTTAATGTAGATATCACTTTAATCGGCTGAGGGACATCTTTTAAACATCACATGAATCGATTCACCGTACGGACTTCTACAGATATAAAAAGCCCGCTGAAATAATAGCTCCAGCGGGCTTATCTTTATTCTTCTGCTGAAAATGTGTTAAGCATTTCTTCTATCATTTCCCATTCCTCGTCGGTTTCCACTGGGAAGAGTGCAATATCATTTTCCTCGTTTTCTCGATCCTCGTATCGGAAAGCAAAGACTTCTACTTCTTCCTCTTCTTTTCCAGCCGGGGTTACAAGCAAATAGGATTTTCCTGTATCGTCTACGGTAAATTTAAACAGTTCGTCAAACAGATGCTCATCACCGTTTTCGTCGGGAATGACAATTCGTTCTTTTTCTTCCTGACTCATCTATTCACCTCTTTTATCTTAAATTGAGTGCCGCTCCAAATACCCTTGCAATATGAGAACCGCGGCCATTTTATCGACGACCTTTTTGCGCTTTTTCCTGCTAACATCAGCCGAAATAAGGGTGCGTTCTGCCGCAGCAGTAGTTAAGCGCTCGTCCCATAAACAGACCTCAGTATTAGTATCAATTCTGCTTTTCAGTTGTTCGGCAAAAGCCTGACACCTTTCCCCACTGGGACCAATCGTGCCATTCATATTTTTCGGTAGGCCGACGACGACAGCTTTTGCATCATACTGGTGAATAAGTTCGACAATCGCCTGAAAATCCCGTTCAGGCTCCCCTTCTTCGCGCTTTAACGTTTCTAAGCCTTGCGCTGTCCAGCCAAGCTCATCGCTGACGGCAACTCCGATCGTTTTCGTGCCGACGTCTAAACCGAGCGCCCTCATTCCTTCTCCTTACGGTGCTGGGATAAATATGATTTTACTAACTGCTCAATCAGCTCATCGCGTTCAAGCCTCCGGATGAGTGTCCGCGCATCCTTATGACGCGGGATATAAGCAGGATCCCCTGATAACAAATAGCCGACAATCTGATTAATTGGATTGTAGCCTTTCTCTTCAAGAGCCTCATACACCGAAAATAATACCTCCTGGACATCAACATCTACTGAATCATCTTGGAAATTAAATTGCATCGTTTTGTCCATAGAGCTCATCACCAAACACCTCTTTCCTTCATTTCCCGTATCACTTCATTGGGATGACAACAATCGGGCTCGTCTGCTTCCATTGTACACCATATGCAGGCAATTAGGAAATTGATTTTACGTATTCTGATACATAAGCTAAGGCAACCTCAAGCTGTTCAGGGTTTTTCCCGCCTGCTTGGGCCATATCCGGTCGTCCACCACCACCGCCACCGCAACGCTCGGCAACTCCCTTGACTAGCTTCCCGGCGTGATAGCCTCGGCTTATTAAATCTTTCGTAATACCGGCAACGAGCTGAACCTTTTGACCGTTTGCTGCAGCGAGAACGATCACGCCTGAGCCGATGTCCTGTTTCAGCGTATCGACAATGGCTCTCAAGCCATCGATATCGCTGGCGTTTACCTCGCGAGCGATGACCTTAATCCCATTGATTTCATCCGCTTCGCTTACTAGGCTCCCAGCTTCCATATTGCCCAACTTTGCCACTAATGATTCATTTTCACGCCCGAGCTCGCGAATTTGTTGCTGAAGTGCCTCAATTCGAGCGGGTACATCGTGAGCGTGCTTTGCTTTCAATTTTATTGCCGCTTCATGCAACAGTCGGCTCTCTTCGCTCATATACCTGAAGGCCCCTTGACCGGTCACAGCCTCAATTCTTCTTACCCCGGCTCCGATCCCTGACTCTGAAACGATTGTAAACAAACCGATCTCCGCCGTGCTGCGAACGTGACAGCCGCCGCAAAGCTCAAGACTGTAATCGCCGACTTGAACGACGCGCACGTTTTCACCGTATTTTTCGCCGAATAAAGCCATAGCCCCCATTGCCTTTGCTTCATCGAGACTTCTCACGGAAATATCGACTGCAATTGCTTGCCAAATTTTTTTCGTTGACAATCGTCTCGATAGCCGAGAGCTCTTCAGGCGATACTTGCCCGAAATGAGAAAAATCAAAGCGAAGTCGCTCCTCCGTTACGAGAGAGCCTGCCTGGTTGACGTGAGTACCTAAAACGTCCTTTAATGCCTGATGGAGCAAATGGGTTGCCGTATGGTTTTTAATGATGCCTAACCGTTCCGTTTCTTTGACAGCTGCTGTCACTGTTTGTCCAACAGCTAATGACCCTTCTTTAATTGCAATCGTATGAAGGTGCTGGCCGTTTGGCGCCTTTTGGACATCCTTAACCTCAGCGACCACCCCTTCTCCCCGTAAAAGTCCGTGGTCAGCGACTTGCCCGCCGCTTTCTGCATAAAATGGCGTTTCGCTTAAAATTAGTTGCCCTTCTGCACCTTGGCCAAGCTGTTGAACGAGCTGCTTTTCGTGAATGATGGCTCGATTCGTGCCGTTGCAGTAAGCGTATGATAGCCGACAAACTCGCTCTTTGCCTCTATTTGGCCAAGCAGCTCGTCCTGGACTTGCATTGAGCCCGCTTCTTGCCTTGCCTTTCTGGCACGTTCCTTTTGCACAGCCATCTCCTGTTCAAAGCCATCGCGATCAATCGTTAAGCCTTTTTCCTGAACGTATTCCTCGGTTAAGTCAACCGGAAACCCATACGTATCGTATAAGCGAAATACATCTGCTCCCGCAATGACACTGCTGTTCGCTTCCTTTGCTTTAGCTAGAATTTTTTTCAAGAATGACAAGGCCTTCATTCAAGGTTTCGTGGAAACGCTCCTCTTCTGTTTTTAGCACCTTCTGCACGAAACCGGCTTTTTCCTTTACCTCGGGATAAAAATCGGCCATCGTATCGGCGACAAAAGGAACGAGCTTATACATAAACGGACGGTCGATACCGATCAATTTTGCGTAGCGGACAGCGCGCCGGAGCAAACGGCGTAGCACGTAGCCTCTACCTTCATTCGAAGGTAACGCTCCGTCGGCTACTGCAAAGGTAACGGTTCGCACGTGATCGGCAATCACCTTAAAGGCCGTATCGGTCTCAGCCCCTTCCCCGTATTTCGCCGTGCCTAGCCCTTCTGTCGCCTGAATGGTCGACAGAAACAAATCCGTTTCAAAATTGGTCGGTGTATCCTGAATGACGGAAACCATTCGTTCAAGTCCCATTCCAGTATCAATATTTTTCTTTGGCAATGGCGTGTAGCTACCATCAGCGTTATGATTAAATTGAGAAAATACTAAATTCCAAATCTCTAAATAACGTTCGTTCTCTCCGCCTGGATACAGCTCGGGATCGGTCGGATCGTCTCCGTAAGAAGGACCGCGATCGTAAAAGATTTCCGAATTTGGGCCGCTCGGTCCTTCGCCAATATCCCAAAAGTTCCCTTCTAACCGAATTATTCGGTCCTTCGGAAGACCGATTTTTTCATGCCAATAGCGGTACGCTTCATCGTCTTCAGGATGCACTGTAACCGAAAGCTTATCTGGCGTAAAACCGATCCAACGTTTACTCGTTAAAAACTCCCAAGCGAGCTCAATCGCTTCTTCCTTAAAATAATCACCGATCGAGAAATTGCCGAGCATTTCAAAGAACGTATGGTGGCGAGCCGTCTTTCCTACATTTTCGATATCGTTCGTCCGAATCGATTTTTGTGCATTGGCTAAGCGAGGGTTTTCAGGAATAACCCGGCCATCAAAATACTTTTTTTAACGTCGCTACTCCGCTATTAATCCATAATAGAGAAGGGTCTTCGTGCGGAATTAGCGAAGCGCTTGGCTCGATATCGTGCCCCTTTTCCTTGAAAAAAATCTAAAAAGTATTGTCGAACCTGTGCTGAAGTAAGTTTTTTCATTTCACCCATCCTTTCACTAGTGTATAAACATAAAAACTCCCTCCTAAAAAGGGACGAGAGTTGACTTCACGCGGTACCACCCTAATTGTGGACACAAATAGGTCCACCTCTTATTGCCTTAACGCGGCAAACGGCAAGGATTGTGCCCCGCACTCCGGATCAGCTTTCCGCATCTCTTCACTTAGCGCGACTTCCAGCCAAGGACGCGCCTCTCTATGTTAGGCTGCTCGAACGCCCCGCTTCTATTTCGGTTGCGGGCGGCAATAGGTATTATCCTTTCAAGCGCCGATTATAAGTGGGCTGATGCGTACTCCTTCCATCAACGCGTTCATAGATTAAACTGCATTTTTATTATAGAAACCCTAGAAAGAATTGTCAATGCTTCATTAAGTAAAGCCGAATATGGATCAGCGTCACTTTTGCTATCGCTAGCAGGGGAACGGCAATAAGCAAGCCGATGATTCCTCCTAATTCAGCCCCGACTAGTAACGCGAAAATAATTAATAATGGGTGAAGCTGTAGCGTTCGCCCAACAATAACTGGCGAAAGAATGTTCCCTTCAATTTGCTGGACAATGATTATCGCAAGGGCTGTAAGCAGCGCCAGCTTCCACGATTCCAGCAGGGCAGTAATGAGCGCTGGGAGCGAGCCGATAAATGCACCAAAGTAAGGGATCATATCAGCGGCGCCGATAAAAAGACCTAACAGGAAAGCATACGGAACGCCGACAATCCATAAGGCAATGGATGAAAGAATACCGACGCATAACGAAACGAGAATTTGTCCGCGAATAAAGCTGCCAAACGTCGTATCTACATCCTTCACATACCGATGGAGTGGTTTTCTCCAGCTTCTTGGCGTCAAGTACCAGACAGCGCGCTGAATCAAATCATAATCCTTTAGAAAATAAAAAAATAAGAAAAGGAATGACAGCGATGACAATTGCCGACTGCAATAGTTTCGCTGCATAACCTTCTATTTGCTCAAGAAGCTTGAAGCCGAATGCTTCGAGCTCCTTCGTTAATTTTTCAAGATACTCCTGCCAAGGAGACGGCAACGAATCGATTTGTTTTTGGACGTGCAGTAATGTTGATTCAAATTCCTTAATTTGCTCAGGGAGTCGAACCATTGCCAGCTGGGCTTGTTTGATAATGGTCGGAATTCCGATCATTGCCGTAACCGCAAAAATAACGATAATACTTAAAAAAAATAATGAACACGGCTATGGAACGTTTCATTCCACGATGATACAGGCCTTCCACTAGCGGATGGAGCAAGTAAGTAAATAGTGCAGCAATCGCAACTGGCCAAACGAGCATTTTCACCGTTTGAAGGAGCGGCAGCAGCAGTGACTCAAGCTGTAACAGCATATAAATAATTAGAAGCGCCAATAATGTCACGACAAGCCTTTTGATCCACATGTTCAATTTATTTTTTTCCATACAGCCCACCTCACACCTAGTGTGTACTTGGTTGACGACTTTTATCAGCAAGAATCGGATTGGGCACGTTCGTTCCATCTCTAGTCACAGGTCGGTCATGAAACCGATTCCAAATAGTAGTGAGGTGGCTTTTTGCATAAAAAACGATTTTTTTTGTCGTATCTTTAATAGCTTTATTCGTAGATACGATTACGGGGCTCTCACGCTTTTGAAAAATTCCAAACCAACTTCCTCAAAGTGCAAAAAAACCGGCCTATTCGGCCGGCTTTTTCATCGAAGCGTTTTGACGATCTTTTTCCGCATTCGTTTAAAATCAAGCCTTGTCATCGGCTGGATCAATGCATTGAATCGTCTTTTTGTTTTACGGCTGCTCATTGAGTAAGCTGCTGCGCCTACTCCAATCGCAACTAAAGAGCCCATTGCTTTCCGCATTGCAATCACTCCTTGCTTCGTATTACATCCCTACTTGAAGATCGTGATCTTCAAATAAATCATCCAATGAGCTAAGAGAGCCGTCTTCTTCTACTTGATGCAAAGAAAGCTTTCCTTCGTTCAAGCTCATTTCCACAAAGCAGCTCCAGCAATAGTATTGGTTTGTTCCAATTTTCCCGATGTCCTTACTTTGACAATTGGGGCAACGCACGATAGGATCCTCCTCTAGATGGATAAGATCGCTTTATCTTTGCCGACGGTAAGCTTTCCTTTTCCTTTTACGACTTTTCGTCCTTCGACAATATCAGCCAGCAATCCATCCGTCACTTCATACCCTATGATTGTCCCCACTTCTTCATTGAAGTATACATCTTCTACCAAACCGAGCTTTTCACCCTCAGTTGTTAACAGTGATTTGCCGCGCACCTTTTCTTTCCCTTGCTTTAACGGATAGGCTTGGCGTTCATTGGTTTTATACGGCTGAAGTTTGGAGGCATTATCGATCATGATCCCATCTTGTCCAAAGCTTGAAACATCTTCAACAGCGAGAAATAGGTGTCGATTCATCCACCCTTTCTTATCGATTACAAAGCCTGTAACCTGCTGTCCGGAAAATAGCAAATCCAATACTTGTCCCAGCTCCCGACCGCCCGATAGCTCAATAATCGGCAGTCCTTCAACAGTTGAAAATGTTCGCAAAGTGCTCGCCACCTTCCCGAACATATTTAGTGTATGGGAATTCACGCCGATTATGTTGGTTGACCATTTCCATTACGTTCATTCAGGGATTGGAGCTTTTCGCAAAGCATTGAGTTTCGCTGTTCTTCGACGTTTTTTTGTTACCGCTTTATGAAATGACGATAGCTCACCACAAAGCAGTAAAAACTGCTTAGCTCTTGTAATACCGGTATAAAGTAACTTTCGCCGCAGCATCCGTGTATAGCCGCGCACAACTGGCATAACGACAATCGGAAATTCGCTACCTTGTGACTTGTGAATAGAACAACAGTAAGCGTGCGTTATTTGGTTTAAATCCTTTTTATTGTAAGTCACTTCAGTGCCGTCAAAAGAAACGACGATTTGATCCTGCCTGTCCACATTCTCCTTCGCGAAAAAAATGGCGACAATTTCCCCTCGATCTCCGTTATATACATGTTCATCTGGATTATTGACGAGCTGGAGCACTACGTCACCGGTACGATAAACCACTTCTCCAAACGCCAGTTCTCGGCGTCCGTCCTTTTTTGGATTAAAAAGACGCTGGAGCATGACATTCAGCTCAGTAATCCCAGCACTCCCTTTATACATCGGCGCCAAAACCTGTATATCTCTCGGTTCATAGCCCTTTTTTTGCGCACTTTGGCAAATTTGCCATACTGCATCTTGAACTTGCTCGGTTGTACAAGCAAAAAAAACGACGATCCGGATGAGCCTCCGTTAAATCCGGCGGTACTTTCCCTTCCTTCATAGAGTGAGCCAGTTCAATAATGGAGGATCCTTCCGCTTGGCGGTAAATATCCGTCAAAGAGGTTGTTGGGATAATACGAGAATCAAGAAAATCCTTAAGCACTTGACCTGGCCCAACGGAAGGAAGCTGATCCTGATCACCGACAAGAACGACCTGCATTCCAGAAGGAACAGATTTAAGCAGCTGATTGGCTAGCCAGCTATCGACCATCGAGACTTCATCTACAATGAGCAGCTGTCCATGCAACGGCTCAAATTCGTCCTTTTCGAAGCCTCCGTTCCCCCCTTTCCAGCCCAGCAATCGGTGAATAGTCGTGGCCGGGAGACCGGTTGCTTCGCTCAAGCGTTTAGCGGCTCGGCCAGTCGGTGCGACCAAAAGTAGCGGAAACGGATTGCTCCGTGTATAGGACTTCGGATCGAGCGAAATTCCGTGCAAGCGCGCATAGCCTTCGACGATTCCTTTAATTACAGTTGTTTTCCCTGTCCCCGGTCCTCCGGTTAAGATCATGAGCGGGTGTGACAGAGCTGTTTGAATTGCATCTTTTTGTGAGGGGGCGTACGTTATACTTAGCTCTTCCTCAAGCTCTCCAAGCATTTTTAAAAACTCAGCCTCGGGAAAAACGTCTTCGATTTCTGAATCTAATAAACGCCTTACGCTTGAGACAATTCCTTTCTCGGCAAAATAAAGCGAGTTTAAATAAATGCGTTCCTCCTCGATCATGACCTTGGATTCCTCAACGATGCTAACCAATTGGCCGGAGATTTCGTCGGCACTTACTTTATGACTCGGAGAAGATAGCAAACGTTCTACCTGCGGGATTAGCTCATGCTCGGGTAAAAACATATGTCCTTCCTGCAAGCATAGCTCCTGCAGCAAAAACAGACAGCCAGCGCGAATCCGATCCGGATGGTTCCCGGTAATACCGGTAGCTGCTCCCAATTGATCGGCCCGGCGGAAGGCGATTCCTTCAACGTCTGAAATCAGTTGATACGGGTTGTTTTGAATAACGTCAAGGGCTTGCGTTTTATAAACTTGATATATTTTTAACGATAATTCCAGTCCAAATCCGTATTTCGTTAACGTCATTAACACTTGTTCAATTCCTTGGTGTTCCATGAGCTGTTGATAGAGGAGATCGGCTTTTTCTTTTGTCAGCTTAGGAACTTGCTTAAGGGTCGAACGATCTTCAACAATACGCGTTATCGCCCGTTCCCCAAGCGCCTCCACAATCTTCTCTGCCGTTCGCTTACCGATTCCGGGAAAGCGATCACTCGATAAATATTGGACAATTCCTTGCTTCGTCTCCGGAGCTCCCGCTTGAATTCTTGAACGTGATACTGGCTGCCAAAGCGAGGATGCTCACTCTCATAACCGTAAAACAGAAAAATTTCACCAGGCTCAAGCTGTGGCAACGTTCCGACAACCGCCATCTTTCTTTCCTTTATCTCTTCATTTGTGGAGCGAATGAGGACAAGAGCCACAGTGTAATAATTTTCCTCGTTTCGAAAAACAACGTGGAGCACTTCTCCTTTAATATACCCACGTTCGACGTTTACTACTGCTTGCTCATCCTTCATGTTTACTCACCCTTTAGCTCGAGGCTTGTTCAATCGTTTTCAATCCATTGGCAGCCAGCATATGATCAGGTTGGATAGTAAGAGCCTGTTTAAAAGCATCCAATGCTTGCTCTACCTTTTCTTGGTATGCATAAGCGACACCGAGATTATAATGGGCATCGGCATGATCGGGCTTCTGCACAATGACAAGAAGCAATTGTTCAGTCGCTTCGGCAATTTGCCCCGACTGGGCCAAACATAAGCTATATTGAAAACGAGCATCGACATCCTCTGCATCTAGTTCTACAGCCCGTTGCAAGCTAGCTTGTGCATAAGGGAGGCTGCCAAGCTGAAAGTAGCTCATCCCAAGCATAAAATGAACATCCGCTTGATCCAGATTTTCGAGCAATGCCTGTTTAAACATTTTTACCGCTTGCTCAAATCGTTCTTCTTTGTAGTAAACTGTTCCAGCACCATAATAGGCAGTCGCTGCATGCTCATCCAACTCAATCGCTTTATCGAAAAAGGCTAGCGCTTTTTCGTTTTCTCCTAAAAATGCAAGCAAATTTCCAAAGTTAATAAAAGCTGTCGCCTGTTTAGGATTTTCTTCGATTGCAGCCTGAAAGGCCTTTGCTGCCTCTTCATAGTTTTGTTCATTCATATAGGCAATACCGCGTTCGTTAAGGCTCACTCATTCCCCTCCCAACGTTTAATGACTTGATCGATCGTTCCTCCGCCTAAACAGCGTTCGCCCTCGTAAAGAACGACTGCTTGACCAGGCGTAATGGCACGCTGCCGCTGATGGAAATAAACGCTCGCCGTCTGATCGACTCCAGGATAAACCGTTACAGCCTGATCGGGCTGACGGTAACGAAATTTCGCGACACACTCAAAAGGTTCTTCTTTTTTCTCTTTTGAAATCCAGTTCATTCCTATCGCATGAAGCCCCTCAGAGTACATGCCTTCATGATGGTAGCCTTGCCCTACGAGAAGCACATTGCGCTCTAGATCCTTGTCTATGACAAACCAAGGCTCACCAGCTCCTCCAATTCCGAGTCCTTGGCGCTGACCGAGCGTATAATACATTAATCCGTCGTGCGTTCCTTTTACTTCGCCTTCAAGAGTTTGCATTTCACCAGGCTGCGCAGGTAAAAACTCGCTCAGAAATTCCTTGAAGTTCCGCTCACCGATAAAGCATATTCCGGTGCTATCTTTTTTAGTGGCAGTCGCCAAGTTTGCCTTTTCAGCTAATTTGCGCACCTCTTTTTTCGGAAGGTGCCCAATCGGAAACATCGCTTTAGCTAATTGCTGCTGAGAGAGAGCATTTAGAAAGTAGGTCTGGTCCTTATTGTCATCAATTCCGCGCAATAGCTGGACTTCATTGTCATTTTCGCTAAGACGCGCATAATGTCCAGTTGCAACATAATCAGCTCCGAGACTCATCGCGTGATTTAGAAATGCTTTAAACTTTATTTCTTTATTACACATGACATCAGGATTCGGTGTTCGTCCTGCTTGATATTCCGTTAAAAAAATATTGAAATACCTTTTCCCAGTATTGCTTTTCAAAATTGACGGCATAATAAGGAATATCGATTTGCTCACAAACGCGTATAACATCCTCATAATCCTCTGTTGCCGAGCAAAAGCCTTGCTCGTTCGTATCGTCCCAGTTTTTCATAAAGATCCCGATCACATCATAGCCCTGCTGCTTTAAAAGCAAGGCTGTCACCGAGGAATCAACGCCGCCAGACATCCCAACGACGACGCGTGTATGTTCTCTTTTTTTGTTCATGCTATTCACCACCTAAGCTCCAGCAGCTATTCAATGAAGGTTATTTCCTGCTGCTGAAGTCTTTTTACAGTTTCTGCTGTTAGCTTAGCTGCTTTATTCATTTGTTCCGTACTGTTTGTTAGTCCAAAGCTGAGTCGAAGCGCAGATGCGGTTCGTTCGTTTTCGCTCCCGAACATTGCTGTCAAAACGTGCGAAGGTGCAATTGAGCCAGCTGTACAGGCTGAGCCACTGGAAGCGGCAAGTCCAGCTAGATCGAGATTAACGAGCAGGATTCGATACTAACACCAGGAAAGCTTACATTTAAAATTTGCGGTAAACGTTCGCTCGGATGTCCATTGACGAAAAAGGTCAGTTCATGCTCTTTAAACGTCTCGATAAACAATTGTTGGTACTTGGAATAGCGACGTTGTTTTTCTTTCGCTGTAGCAGTGCTCAGCTCTACAGCTTTTGCAAAGCCAACGATTGCCGCGACATTTTCCGTACCAGCTCTCCGCTTCCGTTCCTGTTCTCCACCAAATAATAACGGACGTAAGCGAAGCTCTTCCTTCACATGCAGTAGACCGACTCCTTTCGGTCCATTCATTTTATGGGCAGAGACGGAAAGCATGTCTACACCGAGCTGTTCAGGATTAAGCTCAACCGCTCCAAATGCCTGAACCGCATCCGTATGAAACACAGCCTGGTGCGCTTGAACGACCTTGGCCAGTTCCGCAATAGCTGAATCGTTCCGACTTCATTGTTCCCATACATAATGGTGACGAGAATCGTATCATCACGCAACGCTCGTTTTACTTGCTCTGGAGCTACACACCCAGTTTGATCAACTGGTAAATAAGTGACATCAAAGCCGCGCTGTTCAAGCTCCTGACAAGCATTTAAGACGGCATGGTGCTCGACTTCAGACGTAATAATATGCTTGCCATTATCTTGATGCTCCAAGGCAAAGCCGCTGATTGCCAAATTGTTTGCTTCCGTTCCACCGCTCGTAAAAATAAGCGTTTGCGGCTTTACTTTCAAGCTATTGGAAATCTTCTCCCTCGATTCATCAACCGCAGCTCTTGCTTTCCGCCCAAATTGATGAATACTAGACGGATTTCCGTAATGCTCCTGTAAAAACGGCAGCATCTCCTGCAAAACCTCCGGATGAAGCGGAGCTGTAGCCGCATGATCAAGATATATACGCTCCAAATTGGTTCACCTTCTTTATCTGCTTCTAATTAAAAAGGGAGGCCTTCTCTAAACGGTTTTTCATATGTGTCAGTCGCAGCTGCGATCCGTTCATTTAGAAGCTTTACGTGCTCATGAATAAATTTTTAAATGTAGAACATGTAAGATTCTTGTTCATCCGCGCCTTCGAAATTTGCCAAATCCTCAAGAGTCGTCGAATCAAGAACGTCTTTCACCGCATCACGAATTTTAATCCAAAGATCGCGCTTAGCTGGCTCCTCGTCCTCCATCACTTCGACCGGGCTAATCGGCCCCTCCAGTACGCGAATTATGTCGCCAGCTGTAATATCCTTAGCTTCCTTTCCAAGCATATAGCCTCCGTAAGCCCCGCGAACACTTTTCACAAGCAGGGCATTGCGTAATGGCGCAATGAGCTGCTCCAAATAATGTTCGGACAAATGGTATTCTTTAGCAATCGATTTTAAAGATACCGGTCCTTCACCGGATTTTTTCGCCAGCGCGATCATGATCGTGAGACCGTAGCGACCCTTTGTTGAAATTTTCATAGTTAACCCTTCTTTCTAATATAGAATCCACAAGCCTTTGACATTGCGGCAGTGCGATGCCGACAAGCGGGCCAATTCCAAAGCAGAACAGTAAAGTACCGGCAAAGACAGGACCGCCTAACAGCCAGCCTGTAGTCAGGACTACGACTTCAATGATACTTCTCGTCCACCGAACATTCCAGCCTGTCCTTTTTGTCAAGGCGATCATTAAACTATCTCTAGGTCCTGCCCCGCATTGAGGAGCAATATAAAACCCCATTCCGTAAGCAAGTACGAACATGCCTAATGTGAGGAGGAGCCACTGCCATAGTAATCCGTCTGGTGCGGGAACCATCCACATAAATAAGTCGATAAATCCGCCTACAAGGACCATATTCAAAAAGGCACCAAGCTGCGGCCACTCCTTTGTTAACCAACTGCTTAATGCTAATACAACGCTTCCTATTATTATAGACCAGCTGCCGACGGTTAAACCAAATTGGAGCGTTAACCCAATATGCAGAACGTCCCAGGGGCGCTGCCGAGGTCGGCCTTGATCATTAAAACAATTCCAAAGGACATAATCAGTAAGCCAACTGTAAAAATGGACCAACGTCGAACTTGCAATTGTCGGCCACCATAAGCTCTCTCCAACAAAAACCCTTCTCTCTATTTAATTCCTTGTCATTATAGCACGAAAAACTACCCGAATGGTGAGAGACGGCTTAAAAGTTTGCAAATGATTGGCATTTTCGTCAACTTCCGCTACACTAGTAAGCAGACTCAGCAGGGAATGGTTGACGTACGACCATTTATCGATTTGAAAGGAGGCTGGCATATGCGTAAGCAGCCACTTGCCTATCGAATGCGACCGACTAAAATTGAGGAAATGCTCGGACAGCAGCACCTTCTTGCCGAAGGACAGCTATTACGGCGTATGATCGACGCTGATCAGCTTTCTTCCATGATTTTGTACGGACCTCCGGGGATAGGAAAAACTTCAATTGCCCGGGCCATCGCCGGGACAACGGATACACATTTTAAAATGCTTAATGCGGTTGAGCATTCGAAAAAGGATATGCAAATTGCGGTCGAAGAAGCGAAAATGTACGGACAGCTTATCGTTATTTTAGATGAGGTTCATCGCCTAGACAAAGCAAAGCAGGATTTTCTCCTGCCTTACCTCGAAAGTGGATTACTTATTTTGATTGGCGCGACAACGGCCAATCCATTTCATGCGATAAACCCAGCGATTCGTAGTCGTTGTCAAATTTTTGAATTAAGTAGGCTAGATGAAGCTGAAATTAAGCTTGCACTGGAACGAGCGTTAGCAGATGAAGAAAACGGATTTGGCAAAGAGGCGATAGAAATAACGGGTGAGGCGCTTGAGCATTTGGCGTTCGCTTGCGGTGGCGATGTTCGCTCAGCCTGAACGGACTTGAGCTTGCCGTCTTATCCACACGCCCGGACAAAAGCGGACAAAAGAAAATAACCCTCTCTACTGCAGAAACATCGATCCAGAAAAAAAGCTTTCAGCACGATAAGGATGGTGATGCTCACTATGATGTTCTGTCCGCCTTTCAAAAATCGATCCGTGGCAGTGATGTTAACGCCTCCCTTCATTACCTTGCGCGCTTGCTGGAAGCAGGGGATTTAATCAGTATCGGACGGCGTTTGCTCGTCATTGCTTATGAGGATATCGGACTCGCTAGCCCGCAGGCCGGTGCAAGAACTTGGCAGCGATTGAATCCGCTGAACGTCTCGGGTTACCAGAAGCCCGTATTCCGTTGGCAAACGCCGTGATCGAATTGGCACTCTCACCAAAATCAAATAGTGCGATCGTTGCCGTCGATGCTGCTCTTGCCGATATTCGCAAAGGAAAAATCGGTCAAGTACCGAAGCATTTGCAAGACGCACATTATCAAGGAGCAAAGCAGCTTGGCCGTGGGGCGAGCTACCAGTATCCCCATAATTTTCAGCACGGCTGGGTTAAGCAGCAGTACTTGCCTGACGCCTTAAAAGGTTCAAGCTACTACCAAGCGAAAAGGACGGGTAAATTTGAACAAGCATTGGCCGATGTATATAACAAGCTGAAATAGCGCCTGACTTTACCCGTTCTTTCGAGAGAAGAGCCATGTTTAGAATAAGAAAAGAGAAGGAATGGCAAACAACGCCACAGCCTTCTCTTTTATGTTCCTCAATTTTACAGAATGGTAGACAGGATTAAAGCATTGCCCCGATTACGTCATATCATCCTGATGAACTAGGATTTCTACTTGATTCCTCGATGTTTCAGCTTGCTGATACGAGTTTATTCTTGCTCGATTGGCAGCATAATAGTAAAAACGGTCCCTTCCCCTTGTTCGCTTTCTACTGTTATGCTTCCTTTCATTTCCTCTATAATGCGGAAGCAAATCATTAATCCGAGTCCGGTTCCTGTTTCCTTTGTCGTATAAAACGGTGTACCAATTTTTTTCGATTGTCTGCTTATCCATGCCGTTGCCGGAATCTATGACTTCGATTACGATCTTGTTCCTACCCATTTCAGCTCTTGCTGAAATAGTTAATCGACCGTCAGTACCAATAGCCTCAAGCCCATTTTTGACAAGGTTGAGCAATACTTGATGGAGCTTGTCCGGATCGAGATATACGTTCGGCAAGGGCTCAACGTTTGTTTGAAAATCGATCTTTTTCGCTTTTGCTTCCGATTGATAAAACAAATGAATTTCATTCAATAGTCGTGTAATATTTGTATTTACTTTGTCAAATGCCTTAGGACTCGCCAGATGCAATAGCTCTTCAATAATCGAATTGACACGATCAATTTCTTTGATCATTAATTGGTTGTATGCTTGCGGCGGCGAATCTGATGATTCGTACAGATGAAGGAAACCGCGAATCGTCGTAAGCGGATTACGAATTTCGTGGGCAAATCCCGCAGCAAGCTGTCCGACAAGCTGCAACTTTTCCGAGTGAAGAAGCTCTCTTTCCATTTCCTGCTTTTCAGTTATGTCATTAAAAATGAGCAAAATATCTTCAGCTTCGTCTTCGTTACTCAGCTTTGGTAGGAGCATGACGCTCGCTAGAAATTCTCGATCCTTTCCATGAAAAGGGCACGAAAATTGAAAGTGGTTTTTCGTAATTTCCTTGTGCCAGACATCCTTTAACCCCGCGGACGCAATAAAGCTTTGCAGGACTTGGCTTTCCTCCTGCGCCTCCTCTAAAGGAAGTCCGATTACTTTTTCCTTTCTTAAACCGAACAGCTGCTCACACGTCCGATTAAAGGTCGTGATTTTTTGACTGCTCTTTTGAATCGCAATAATTCCGTTGTCGGTCGTTTCGAGAATCAATGTTGATTTTCGATGACTTTTTTTCACGTTCGATAAGGCGTCTCGTCATCATATTAAAAGTTCGCGTTAACGTGTCGACCTCTTGATAGTCAGCAGGGGGCAAAGGATATATCCTTTTGCCAAAGGCAAAATCAGATGTAGCATCAACCAAACGCTGAAGCGGAGCTACAATAAAGGAGGAAAGCTTGTAGATCGCAAGCAGCATGAATAGCAGCACACAGACAAATAACAGAATATACTTGATCAAAAGCATTCTTAAAGGCTCTTGTATTTTTTCATTCGACACAGCAACCCCGACATACCAATCATTTGTAAATCCAGGTGTCTGTGCTATTTTCACAAAGGTTTGAAGCATGTCGTTCACGTCACTGTGAATCGTTTCCCGATTGCTCATCAACTGTTCAAAATCCGTTTTTGTTAAATCGTACTGCTTAAGAAAATTGTAGTTCAAAATCATACTATCATCTTGATGAGCAATAACTTTCCCCGAGTCGTTAATTAGGAAAGCAAAGCCACCCAATCCCATATTTTGCTGATGATTTGTGAACGTATCGATCCGCTCCCACAAGTAGTCAAAATCAATGATCGTCGATACGACTCCTACCAGTTTGCCACCATCCTCGAAGACGGGACTAGCCGTTGTAAGTCGGGCCATTATTATAATCAGATAAATAGACGTCCGAAAAATAAGGCTCTCCATTCAAGCCTGCTTCTACCCATTGCCGCTCACTCAGATCGAGGCCGACCATCCGATTGTCGAGATCGGCAATCACAATCCCTTCAGTATTAATAAATAGCACATTTGTGTAGAGTTCGTGAGTGTCGGAGAAGCTTTTAAGCTGACGACGGATCGCATCACGAGACGATTCATTCGAGGAAAGCTCAGGATTTCCAGCCAACGTTGCCGTATCCGATAGCCTCTCCTTAATAAAATTCTCCATCGATATTGCCACGCTATCGGCAAAAATATAGACCATTTGTTCAATTTGATTGGATAGCGTTTCTTTTTGCGAATAAAATGTTAAATAGGCCACAAGCAGCACTGGTAAAAACGTCGCAATCATAAAGAACAAAATTAACTTTGAACGTAATGTTTTCAGCATTTTTTTTCCCCTCTAACGATGTCAAAATAACTACTTTTATAATCTTACACGTTTAAATTCAAGAAAAAAAGGATAAAATAAGATTTTACTCAAAAGAATGTGTAGCTAGAAACTGGCTGATCTTACGATAATTTTTTTAAAACGGCGATGACTACAGTAGTTATCCGTTCAGGACTTACTCTTGTCTATGCGCAATCCGTTTGATTTTTATTTTTTTTCTAGCACACTGGTATATAAAACGTATTTTTAGGAAAGAGTATTAGCTATCAGAGATACCTAACTTTATAAGGAGTTGAACGATATGAAAGTCAGACAAGATGCCTGGTCCCATGAGGATGATGTCTTGCTAGCTGAAACCGTGCTCAAGCATATTCGAGACGGAAGCACACAACTGCGTGCATTTGACCAAGTCGGTGATGATTTAAATCGAACGTCCGCCGCTTGCGGGTTTCGCTGGAATGCCGTCGTTAGACAGCAATATATTAAGGAAATTGCCAAAGCAAAAAAAGGAGCGGAAGGAACGGAAGCGTGCTGCTTCATTTAATTATTATATTCAAACGAAGCCAACTTGGCCGGAGCGTACCGCTTTGCCGAATGCAGTACCTGAACAACAATTATCGCTGGAGCAAGTGCTCCAATTTATTCAGTCTCTTGCCGAAAACGGCCAGTCTTCTGAACGTGTCCATAAAGAACTAGATAGCTTGCGGCAGAAAAACAAAGAATTAGAGGACAAAAACCAAGAGCTTCAGCGCGAGATAGCGAAAACAAAACAAGATAATAGTATTATTGAGGAAGATTACCAGTCTCTTATCCAAATTATGAATCGAGCACGCCGTATGGCTATTTTGGAAGATGAAGAATCGGTTTCAAATTCAACCTTCAAAATGGATAAAAACGGTAATTTAGAAAAAGTCGCTAAGTAACGCGTTTAATAAGATGAATCGGTGGAGGAACAGGATGAGATCTAACGATCTGTTTAGCGATTTCCCTATTCATTTAACCGACCCTTTTTTTTCGTCAAAAAGGATACTCCCTTTTGGGAGGCAGAA
>BAXO01000004.1 GCA_001310555.1 Bacillus sp. JCM 19058 | reverse complement strand
CAAAATTAAAGAAATTTGCCATCATTGGCATCACGATTTCTGTTATTGGTGCTCTACCTCTTGCATTGGCAGGGATAAAGTTATGGGACCCTCAATAGAGTGGCTTAGCATTGCGGTAATCCTGCATATTTTGACAGGGCTAGCTGGAGCCTAGGTTATACCGCCTTAATTGCGTTCTTAAGCATTTATGCACATAACAAAGCGCCAGGTTTAACTTATACGCTGTCCGCAGTTGGAAAGCGATCATTGACTTTTTATATTTATCAAGAAGCTTTACTCGTTCTTTTATTATCGCCTGTCGCCTTTGGGCTTGGACATTATCTTAATAGTACAAGTGTTTTTCTAATCGCAATTCTGATATGGACGACAGGTGTTATTCTGGCCGTATTATTAGAAAGGAAAGACAAACCTGGTCCATTAGACTTATGGCTACGTCGATTAACTTATGGACGAGGATCTAGAACGTAAACTGTAACAAGGGTCGAAACCTTTCGGAAGGAGATGATTATATGAGCAATGTTGTTATTTTCGGTAAACAATATTAAGAAAAACTACGGGAAACATACCGTTTTGAATGGCCTTAATATTGAAGTGACACGCGGTTCCATTTTTGCGTTACTTGGAGAGAACGGTGCTGGGAAGCCGACGGCAGTTCGTATATTGGCCACTTTGCTTCAGCCAGATGCTGGTCATGCGCGTATCCTTGGTCATGAATTAGCACAGGAAGCGGATGCAATCCGCCAACGCGTTAGCCTGACCGGTCAATTTGCTTCCTTGGATGAAGACCTGACTGGGATGGAAAATCTTATCATGATTGCCTGGCTTATCGGTTATTCGCGAAAAAAAAGCCAAGGGTCGGGCAGAAGAATTATTGCGTGCTTTTGATCTAGAGGCTGCAGCCAAGAAGCAGGTGAAAAAATATTCGTGTGGCATGCGACGACGGATTGATATTGCCGCGAGTATTATTGTCAAACCAGAATTGTTGTTTCTGGACGAACCAACGACCGGGCTGGATCCACGCAGCCGCAATTAAGTGTGGCAGATTGTTCGCGCACTTACCAAAACAGGAACGACGGTGCTATTGACTACCCAGTATTTGGATGAGGCGGATCAATTAGCTGATCAGATTGCGGTTATCGATCAAGGCCGGATGATCGCTGAAGGGACAGTAGGGGAACTGAGAGCCTCTTTTGGCACTGGAATGTTGCACATACGGCTGCTTGATCCAGAAACGCACCCACATGCAGAATGATTACTGGCAGAGAGCTAGATACAGAGATCCATCGCTCATCCGACGCTACGGCGCTTTCTGCCCGAATTTCAGATGCAAATTGCGCTATAAAAGCTTTAAAGCGTGAACATGCAGGAAATTACATAAACTCCAACTTTACAAAGGAGGAGGATGGAAGTGATGGAACCATGTTTCCCGCAACTATCCAGTCAACAAATCCTGCCTGAATTAAGGCTGGCAGGTCTTAGGGTATGAAGACCAGGTGATTCGGCAGAACGAAGGCTAAAGCCGCTGCATGTGAGAAGGTATGTCGACTGATATGCCGTTCGGCGGCACCCAAATACTCTCTTGCCTTGCCCATAGGTGTTGCCCTCTGTACCTCTTCTTCGTGGCCGGGAATCCATCTTCCAACAATGTCACAAATCACGGTTCTGCATCGTTATATGTGTAAAATGTAAAAGGAGCTGAGAAGCGATGGACGACTTGACATGCATCATCCTTGGAGGAGGCCATGCAGGGCTTACTGCACTCAAAGCAATAAAGGAAGAGACCAGAGGTTTGACGAAGGAAAGGCGGATTCGGATTGTTCTGATCGACAAGCAGCCCAGTCATGTACGTAAAGTGATGTTGTTTCGACCGGCCGCGGGTGGGGAAGAGATTATGATTCCTTGGACGCATTATCTTTCAGAAGGAGTCGATTTTGTACAAGGTACAGTTATATCCGTGGAAAGTGAAGAAAAACGGATTCGGTATACGGATACACGAGGAAAGGATGCCAGAATTCGTTATGACCTTTTAGTCGTGGCGGTAGGGAGCATCGTTCGGCGACCGAATCCCAATCAGGGTGGTATTGCCTTGACCGACCCACAATCTGCGATAGATATCCGGAAACGCTGGCGTGATAATCTGCGGAAGGCTGTTAGCGAGACGAATCTGAAGGAAAGAAAACAACTGATGACCATTACCGTTGCGGGAGCAGGTATCAGCGGGATCGAGACATCAGCCGAGCTGGCACTTGCCATGAAAAAGGAAGCAGCGTCGTTAGGGCTGAATTCGTCCGATGTCTCTGTCTATTTACTGAATTCACAGGAACGGCTCTTTCCGGAAGGCCCGGAGAAAATTGGACAGAAGTTGAATCAGATGCTCCATGAATGTGGTGTGGTCGTGCTACACAATCGGAAAGCGCTGCAGGAAGAAGCTGGAGTGGTGACGCTCGACAATGGCGAGCATTTGACGGCAGAACTATGCATATGGACGATTGGTCTGATTCCTAATCCCGTTCTTCACGGTATGGGTTTGCCGCTCACTTCCGATGGTCAAGTGATGGTGGATGAATGTTATCGCGTCCAAGGAATGTCGGATGTTTATAGCATTGGCGATTGTACAAAAATCGTCGATCCAAGAACTGGAAAATCAGATCAGATGACGTGTAAAGAAGGTGCGATGCAGGCGCTTCGATTGGGGAAAATTGTGATGGCCGATCTGGAGGGCCGCTCTGCCCCGGTTCACAAATCGATGATGGATGCTTTTGGCATTGGTCTGGGAGAAAATCGCGGTTTGGTGTGGGTGCGTAAATGGAACCTTGATATAGTTATAACTGGAAAACTTGCCTGGAAACTCAAGAAACTGGCATGGGATGGTGCAAGTGCGCTTCGATAACAACAAATAAACCAATATTACATTATGAGCATCAAGAAAGGGAGAGACAGCGAATGGAGGAACTATACGAACAATACAAAGTACTGTTGTTCAGGCTTGCTTATCAGCTGACAGGCTCGGTAGAAGATGCGGAGGATGCGGTGCAGGATGTATTTTTAAAGGTAAACGATATACATCTCGAATATTTGGAGAATCCGAAAGCATATTTGTGCAAAATGGTAACCAATCGCTGCCTTGATCTGCAAAAATCGGTACGGAAGCGGAAGGAAGTGTATGTTGGTCCGTGGCTTCCAGAACCTATTTGGACAAAGGAGGATACGCTTGAGACAACTGTCGTCCGCCACGATCTGCTGTCGTATGCCATACTTGTACTGTTGGAGAGGCTGACAAAAACAGAGCGTGTAGTTTTCGTCCTGCGTGAGGCACTTGGCTTCCATTATCCTGAAATTGCTAAACTGCTCGGTAAGCAAGAGGCGAATTGCCGCAAGCTGATGAGCCGGGCAAGAAACAAAATGGGAATATCCGAGGAAGAGAAAGTCGTGGCCGAAGCAGTCGAATTGGAATGGATCAGCCAGTTTCTCACAGCGCTTGAGCAAGGTAACGTTGATCATATGCTGTCTCTGCTGACCGAAGATGTCATGCTCATCGCCGACGGAGGCGGAAAAGCAGTCGCGATCAATCGTCCTGTACAAACGCGTGATCAGGTCGCTCGATTACTAGCCGGCGTGTTTGGAAAGATCAATTCATTTTATCAGGGAAATTTACACTTCGAGGCAGCGCCATTGAACGGTGAGACTGGCATAGTACTCCGTTCGGGGAATGAAACCGTAGCTGCTGTATTTATACAGATCCGATATGGAAAGATTGCCAGTATCCACATCGTACGAAACCCGGATAAGCTTACCCAGATAGGAAGTGGACTAAAGATTGTTCTATCATGAGTGTCACCAAATGATTATCGCACTGGCTGGGATAAGGAAGACATGAATTTGCTGGTATTATCGAGCTTTATAGGAGGATGATGATAAGTGGAAAACGAAAAAAAACAAAAAAAATAAACCAGTTGTGTGGATGAATGTGTCTACTGCTAAGCCCGGGAAGCTGAATGAATTAGTAGCAGTCCAAACAGAAGAATTACGCAAATTCGCACGAAATGCCAACGCTGAAGGGTGGCTTGGCAGTCGTTGGCATCGTTCAGCCGATAGTAATAAGGCGATCATGATGTCCATCTTTGAGAGCATCGAAGCACACAAAAGCTGGAATGAGAAAGCGGACTTCTCGCAGCACTTGAGCAAGGTTGAACATTTGGTTGAAAGCGCGGAAGGTGGCTATTATACTGTGGCTGAAGAAACCTTTCCATTCAATGGGGAATGACGCCATGAAAATATCTGTCATAGGTTCCACAAGCCGAACTGGTCTGCATTTGCTGAGTACTTAATTTCATTAGCAACTCAGCTTGGACGATTGTTTGTCCAATACGACTAACTGATAAAAAGCAAACGGGAAACGTGCGGATTCAAAACAGAGGTACGGATTTTATTTTAGGTTCATATCAAATTCCCAGAGCCGACGGCAACCGTACTTTTAGACGTTGTATCTCAAGATAATGCCAAATCGATCGTTAATGTAACGGCAGGCAAATCAGATTGAACGAGAGGTGTTCGTAGTGCCATCTAAAATCATAAATCTGAAAAAGGCTTCTTTCGCGACTAGTCACGAAAGAAGCTCTTTTGTTACTCCACTTCTTTCAATATTTGCTCAATGGAAGACAAGCGTTTATTTAACTCTTTCATCTCCTCAGTTATTTCCTTTTGCTGCTGTGCTGTCGCTTTCTGTAATTCAACAGCATCCGTCGCTAACTTTTGGTACCCTTCTTCTTTTGCTGTTTGAATTTTTGTCTGCCAGACTTTCATCCAGTGTACAATCAGTACGACGGCTAATGCGATCAATAATATAGCAAAAGCCATTCCTGCCAATCCAAAAGTGGTATCTTCATTCATTTGCATGACCTACTTTCTTTTAACCGTTAAAGTTTTAGATGCTTCCTTTATCAACTCCGGAGTAATTTGAAAATAAAATGGAACAAGCTCGTAATACTTCATCGCTTTGCCATCGTCGGATAACTCCATTTCAGACTTGATAATCCCCGCCTTTTCCAATTTTTGAATGTGCATATACAATAATGCACGACTCATGCCTGCTTCCCTAGCAAGTTGACTCACATATTGTCTTCCCAACGTTAGTATCGAAATAATTCTTAAACGGTGCGGATTGGACAATGCTTCAAAAAGAGCAAGAAGTTCATCTCCCGTTCGATTGGTATCTCGATTCATAGTATTTAACGTTTCTCTTTTCATGTTTAAAATGATATATGAGATACAGCATCATATTTTAAACATTGAGAACGCTACTCATCCCACCCTTCATAAACTCTTTACCCATAACATCACCCTTTCCGTGTAATGTAACATTCTACATATCACTACACCTCAAGCAATAAATACTTTCATGTGTAATAATTTTATTACACATGAAAGTATTTTGTCAAACTATAAACGAATTGTCATCGTCAAAGAGACATGCTGCAATGTGAGCAGGATATTCAAAGAGCTTTATCCGGATATTTTCTTTGCGGATGCCTACGAGAAAACGACCGACAAGGTCCGTTTTGTGATAAAGCGACGGGAATCGAGTCATACTAAGCCTTCGGGGTGTCAAAGCTTAAGGTGGAGTGTGATGAATTATGACCGGAATTCCTTGGGGAACGATTACGATCTTTTTGATTTTACTATTATTAGCTGCATTTTTTTTCATCGGCCGAAACCGCTTTTTCAAGTGCGAGGCAAATTCGTCTGAAAAACTTTGAAGCAGAGGGGAGAAAGGGAGCGAATAAAGCGGTCTTTATTGTGGATCACTTTGAACAAGCATTATCAACCCTTTTAGTTGGAAATAATCTTGTTACAATTGCGGCAGCGACGCTGTCCTCCCAGTTGGCAATTCAGCTTTTTGGACCAAAATGGGGCGTTGTAATTAGTACAGTCGTAGTCACCTTTCTAGTGTTGGTCTTTGGTGAGCTATTGCCGAAATTATTTGCAAAGGAATTCGCAGAGACTTATGCGTTAAGAATTTCAGCTATTATCTTTTGGATGATGCGCTTATTTACGCCACTGAATTGGTTTTTTTTCCCAGCTGAAAAATATCGCCTCGCTTCTGATCCGCCAGAAGGAATTCAGTCCTTCGGTGACTGAGGAAGAGCTTCAGGCGATGATTCAGCTGCGAGAAGATGAGGGGGAGATGGGGAAGCATGAAAGGGAGCTTGTCCAACGCTCACTTACCTTTGATGACATCATTGTCAAAGAAATTATCAAGCCGAGGACTGATATGATTGCAGTTGAGGTTCAGCAGCCGACTCATGAGGTTCTCGCTACCTTTCTTGAGAAACGGTTCTCCAGGCTACCTGTATATGAAGGACAGGTGGATAATGTCATTGGCATTCTTTCTGAACGCGATTTCCTTGCGACATATATCCAAAGCAAAGCACCGATCAATTTACGTTCGCTCGTGCGAGAGCCGTTATTTGTCGTCGATTCAAAAAAAAGTTTCCGTCTTGCTCAAGGAACTCCAGGAAAAAAACACCCATATGGCCATTGTCGTTGATGAATTTGGAGGTGTTTCGGGGCTCGTGACACTGGAGGACATTTTGGAGGAGCTTGTTGGCGATATTTGGGACGAGCATGATGAATATTTTACGCTTGTCCGCCAGCTGAGTCCATCGAGCTATCTTATCCACGCAGATTACTCTATTGACGATTTTGTCCGCTTTACTAATATCGTTCCGCCCAAGACGACCAATCACACGGTCGGCGGCTGGATCGTCGAGGAACTGCAACGAATCCCGAAAGAAGGCGAACGCTTTTCGTATGGCCCGTTTACCATCGAAATCCTTGAAGCAGAAGAGAAACGACTTCGCAAAATTCAAGTTTCGCTGAAGCGTAAAAAAAAGCGACGTAAAAATTTGCAGGAAACAAGCTAGCTTTCATTTCGAAAAAAGGAAAAGAACATTGTAAGGAGGCGGGTTTTCAGCTATAATCACCTTAATAACTTTTTATGGAGTGTGATGGTCAAGTGGACGATGTCCCATCGGGTTCGATTGTATTGTTTGTTGTGCTATTGCTTCTTTCAGCTTTCTTTTCTTCTTCGGAAACCGCCTTTTCCAGTGCGAAACAGGTTCGTTTGAGAAATTATGAAGCAGAAAAGAGGAAAGGAGCGAGAAAGGCTGTTTATATCGTGGAGCATTTCGATCAGGCGCTATCAACGATTTTGGTCGGAAATAATCTCGTAAACATTGCAGCAGCCACACTTGCATCGCATATTGCAATACAATTATTTGGTCCCAACATAGGAGTCATTATTAGTACATTTGTTGTGACGATACTCGTACTAATTTTTGGTGAGATCCTCCCTAAATCGTTTGCGAAGGAATTCGCTGAAACTTACTCGCTCAAAGTATCTGGCATATTGCATTTTCTTATTCGCTTATTCACACCGATTAACTGGTGCTTTACTCAATTAAAGAAAGCTGCCTCTTACTTTATTAGGAAAAAGGAGCGCGCTCCGACTGTAACCGAGGAAGAGATTAAAGTAATGCTTGATATGAGCGAAGAGGAGGGAGTCATTGACAAGCAGGAAAAGGAGCTTGTCCATCGCTCCTTAGAGTTCGATGATATTATCGTTAAGGAAATTTTGAAGCCAAGACCAGATATGATTACTGTTGAAATAACCCAGCCGGTTGATGAAATCGTCGAGGTTTTCTTCGAAAATCGGTTCTCTAGGCTGCCAGTCTATGAGGAGAATATTGATAATGTCATAGGAATTCTATCCGAGCGCGATTTTCTTACGGCTTACATTCGCGATAAAGAAAATATTGACTTACGTGCTCTGCTGCGCGAGCCGTTATTTGTTGTGGGCTCTATGAAAATCTCTGTTTTATTACCTGAATTACAGAAGCAAAATGTCCATATGGCCATCGTTATAGATGAATTTGGTGGGACATCCGGTTTGATTACTCTAGAGGATATTTTAGAAGAAATCGTCGGTGAAATTTGGGATGAACATGACGAGAGAATCAAGCTAGTAAAGCAACTAGGTCCGTCGAGCTACATGTTCTATGCGGATTACGCTGTCGATGATTTTGCTAATTTTACGAGTATTCTCCAGCCTGAGACAACCAATCATACGATTGGTGGGTGGGTGATTGAAGAGCTGCAACGAATTCCAGATGAGGATGAGGAATTCACCTACGGCCCGCTGACGATGAAAGTGGCAGAGGCCGAAGAAAAACGTATTCGCAAAATTCATGTTAAGATTAACAACGAGCAGCCTGAGCAGGAAAATCGCTTGAGGCTTGTTGAATAGATGATCTGATAGGAGAGGATATCTGGAAACAGGGACCTCTCCTTAAAGGATCAATTCGATTCGTCACTTGAAAGGAGTCTACTATTTGAAAAATAGCCACAAGACCATCTCGTTTGATCGCATTTCGTTTCAACTGAAGGAGCACCATAGCTTTGCTTGGCTTAAAAGGCTAGGAACAGCATTTACCGTTTTTGCCGATCAGGATTCTGGCAACCTTTGCTTCGGAATGGTCAAGGAAGGAGAACGGCGATTTGTGAAATATGCCGGAGCTCCAACAGCTGCGTATACTGGCCAGCCGAGGGACGCTATTCGTAGGCTGAAGCGAGCAATCCCTTTATACGAGCAGCTACGCCACCCTTATCTGATTAATCTAATCGACCACTTCGAAACCGAAGAAGGGTATGCCGCTGTTTTTGAGTGGTTTGACGGTGAATGCCTCCATTCACCGACGACGTTTCCACCACCGGCAAAATATCAGCATCCCGATTCGCCATATTATCGCTTTCATCAGCTTCCTCTTGAGCTGAAACTAAATGCCTTAGATCGTATTTTTAGCTTTCATAAGCACGTCGAACAAAACGAACATGTGGCGATCGACTTTTATGATGGTAGTATTTTATATAATTTCAAAGAAAAGACGACTAAACTTTGCGATATCGATTTTTATGAGAGGAAGCCATATCAAAATATAACAGGACGGATGTGGGGTTCCTCCCGTTTTATGTCTCCAGAGGAATTTGAGTATGGCGCAGCTATAGATGAGCGCACGAATGTATTTACTATGGGAGCAATCGCTTTTAGTTTGTTAGGTGGAGAGCTTGATCGTTCCTTTTCAAAATGGACGGCCAGTCATGAGCTGTATGAAGTCGCGCTAAAAGCTGTCCGCCCTGAGCGTCAGGAGCGTTTTTCAAACGTTCATGAATTTTATCGTGCTTGGAAAAAGCAGGAACAATCCCCTTAACCTTGCCATCGATGAACGACTACAATTGGAGGAATATACGGATGAACATTAGAAAATTAAAAGCAAATGAACACGCTCCGATGGATTTATTATTGTTGGCAGATCCGTCAGAAGAGTTTGTCGCAGACTATTTAGAAAAGGGGGAGTGCTTTCTTGCCGAAACCGAAGAGGACACGATCGGCGTCTTCGTTTTATTGCCTACTAGACCAGGCACTGTTGAACTCGTTAACCTTGCTGTTAGCGAGCCGTTCCAAGGACGGGGCATCGGCAAGAAACTCGTAACCTTTGCTATTCAATCCGCAAGGTCAGAAGGGTATCGGACGATTGAAGTCGGTACAGGAAATGCCGGCATTGGCCAGCTTGCCCTTTATCAAAAATGCGGATTTCGTATAACCGCAATCGATTTTGATTTTTTTTATTAGGCACTACCCTGATGAAATCGTCGAAAACGGGATTGTTTGTCGGGATATGATTCGACTAACCCAGGATTTATAACTACCATCATTTCAGTCACTTTTCTACCCGTCAGAAGGAGAGGAAATGTCTAGAATATCGTCAACAAGCTGGGGCAAGCCGTCGTTAAAATAGTGTTCTGCCCCATGAATTTCCCGAATCGTTGCCTCTGGAAGCTTTTCCTTATAGTACTTAAGATGGGTAAATGGCACAATTTCCTCGTCGCGGCTATGATAGAGGAAAATCGGTAATTTATGAGGAAGTTTTTCCGCAATATCTTCGCTGAAAGCAAACTCATCCCCTTGCCAATCATCGTCCTTGTTCCAATAAGGCGCTGCGATAAGAAATACTCCAGAAATAGAGGTATGGCAAAGTTCCTCGAAAAGATATTTCAACAGTACAGTGCCCCCCAAAGAATGTCCAATGAGAATCGCTTCATCCATTTTAGCCAGTTCTTTTTTTTATTACTGCTTTCCACCTTTCGTACTCAGGGTTTTCCGGAGTAGGCATTTGCGGACTTAACAAATCGTAATCTAATCCGAGTTTGTCCTGTAAGTATGCGAGTAAATCACTACTCCCTTGAGAGAAGCGCTGGGATCCAGCACTATGAATGAACAGTACTTTTCTTTTCATTTTATTTCCTCCTCAATTAGCCCTTTTGAGAGATCATGGGCTTGCTACTCCTATAGCTTTGCGCCTTGTCCCTGTAACCGTTCCATAAGTACACCCTTTATAATACATGCTATTAGGCCAGTAGATTTCTTCTCGTTTGCGCAATTGCGTATCCTTTTACATAAAAAGACGCCAATGCTTCACTTTACTTACCGACCGTTAAGCTGTTTGCAAATTCCCATCCAAAAGCAGCATGTTCAAGCGAGCATTCTCGTTAGTAGGCAAAGAGCTCATCACGATTTTACCCGTACAACAAGGCTATTATTCCGAGCTGTTCAACAGCCAATTCACAACGGGATAACAAGATAAAACTCAATAGAAGGGTAGAGGGGTTTTACTTATCTACTCATGCGGAAATAGCGGTTTTATTCACGAATGACCTTAGCGTAAAGGAGGGTGAGTAGGTCGATGACTGAAAAGTAGTTCCGAAGTTATTCCACTTTAGAAGGAATGTCGTTCCGGATAAGACCCCATTCCAAGGCGGAAGATGAGGCAACCAGATGAGGTTATTTTCACCTTATTCGGTATTCCAGCCTGTCAAATTAATAGAGGTTTTTGACAGTCCGCTTATCGAGGGAATGCTTTAGACAAGACCCGCCCTTCATTTTGTGAACATTCATCTAACATTGGCTAGATTTCACCTCGTTTTCACAACTCTTTCCTATACTGAAATACAAATCGGTGTACACTATAGGCATAAGCAGTCAATTGATTTCTTTTGTTCAAAGGTGAGCATTCTAAATTTATAATGTGAAGTTTTGAGCAAACTAGTGTATACTGTTTTTCTAATATGAGCCTATTGTCAAGAGTTTCCCGAAAGGACACTGCCGTTTGGCAGACACAAAGGCGTTTATCCATTAGTCTTATCGGGTACACTTGACCAAGCAGGGAGGAGACGATTATGTTTGAATACGATCCGGTGATTTTCAGCCGAATTCTGACTGGAACGACGCTAGCTTTTCACGTTATCTTTGCCACAATCGGAGTCGGTATTCCATTGATGATTGCCTTAGCCGAGTGGATCGGTATTAAAAGGAATGACGAGCATTATCACCTGCTTGCCCGTCGTTGGGCGAGAGGATTTGTCATAACGGTTGCTGTCGGCGTAGTAACAGGAACGGCGATTGGTCTTCAGCTGAGCCTGTTGTGGCCCAACTTTATGGAGGTCGCCGGTCATACGATCAGCCTGCCGATGTTTATGGAAACATTCGCATTCTTCTTTGAAGCGATCTTTTTAGGCATCTATTTATATACGTGGGATCGTTTCAAAAATAGATTTCGTCACTTTCTTCTATTGATCCCTGTAGCGATTGGCGCAACAGCATCGGCTTTTTTCATAACAACCGTCAATTCGTTTATGAATACACCTGAGGGCTTTCATTATATCGGGGATGTGTTGCATAATGTCAATCCGCTTGCAGCGATGTTTAATGCGGCTACCCCAACAAAGGTAGCCCATGTCATTGCGTCTGCCTACTTAACGTCGGCGTTTATTCTCGCCGCCATCGCCGCATTTAAAATTTTACGAGGCAGTCGCCATGTTTATCACAAAAAAAGCTTTGAACCTGACGATGACTGCTGCCGCTATTTTTGCGATTGCAACTGCTCTGGTCGGTGACCTTTCCGGAAAATTTCTTGCCGAATATCAGCCTGAAAAACTGGCAGCGGCTGAATGGCATTTCGAAACAACGACAGAAGCGCCATTAATTTTAGGAGGCATCCTGACCGAAAACAACGAAGTGAAATATGCGCTAGAAATTCCTTATGCGCTCAGTATCCTCGCTCACGGTTCACCAGGAGCAGAGGTGATTGGCCTGGAAGAATTTCCGGAGGAAGACAGACCGCCATTAATCGTTCATTATATGTTTGACGCCATGGTCGCAATCGGCGTATTGCTCGCACTAATCTCGATTGCTTATGTGATCTTCCAGCGAAAACGAAAATGGAACGAGCTGAACAAGCCGCTGCTCCGGTCGATTGTCCTCGGAGGACCGCTCGCCATGCTAGCGATTGAAGCAGGTTGGTTCTTTGCGGAGGAAGGCCGTCAGCCGTGGATTTTAAGAGGATATATGCGAACTGCAGAAGGGGCGACAAGCTCGCCTCACGTCGATTTGATGCTTTACCTTTTTATCCTGCTCTATCTCATTTTGGCGATTTCTGTTGTGACGGTTTTGCGAAAAAATGTTCAAGTCCAATCCGGTTGAGCAAGAATTAAAAGAGCGTGGGATTGAAAAGGAGGAGGGAAGAATATGAGTTACGAGCTTGTCGGTATCACGGTGTTGTGGACCTTTTTATATGGCTATTTAATCGTCGCTTCGATTGATTTTGGCGCTGGCTTTTTTTTAATTACTATTCGACGCTCACTGGTAAAGGGCACATTATGAGTAGGATCATTAACCGCTATTTATCACCGGTTTGGGAAGTGACCAATGTCTTTCTCGTCTTTTTCTTTATCGGTATCGTCGGTTTTTTTTCCATCCACTGCTTATTATTACGGTACAACCTTGCTCGTCCCAGGAAGCATCGCGATTATCCTGATTGCCATCCGTGGCTCCTATTACGCTTTCCATCATTATGGGAACAAGGGGAGTCACTGGTACCAATTTCTATACGGGGCGACAGGCCTTCTCATTCCGGCTTCCTTGTCGATCGTCCTGACCCTTTCCGAAGGCGGCTATATTTATAAGTCAGCAGAAGGTGTTTCCTTGGATTATCATCAGCTATTTACGAGCTTTTATTCGTGGACGGTCGTCATTCTCGCTATTGTGAGCGTACTATATATTTCCGCTTGCTTTCTGACGTATTATGCGAGCAAAGCAAACGATCAAAAAGCATTTGTCCTGCTCAGACGTTATGCACTGTTCTGGAGCATTCCTACGATATTGGCGAGTGTACTCGTCTTCTTTTCCCTAAATCAGCATAACCCCGAGCATTTCAGTAATATGCTTGAGATCTCTTGGCTATTTAGCCTTTCCTTTCTCTTTTTTTCTCGGGGCAGTTTACTTAATTTGGAAAAGGAAGTGGCTCGGATTCTCATTTGTCCTTGTGATGCTTCAATTTGCATCGGCATTTTTCGGCTATGGTGCTTCTCATTTGCCATATTTGCTCTATCCGTATTTAACAATTTACGACGGCTTTACGAATGAAGCGATGGCACTAGCTTTAATCATAGCCTTTATTGCAGGCTTACTGCTCTTAATCCCGTCATTGTACTTATTAATGAGATTGTTTTTATTCGATCCAAAATATGTGCAAGGCAAAAGATAGGAGGAAACGTTTATGTCATTTTTCCTAATTATGGTTGCTCCTTTACTCATTGTTGCGCTTTCGGTCGTACTCCTATTTTGGTGGGGGGCGAAAGGGAAAGAGCCTTATTCGTAGCATTGGAGGCGTCATTCATGAATTCATTTAAACAAACGCTAGCCGAGCATAAATTTTTGTTCTCGCTCCTGATTGCTACAGCTGTAGCAATCGGCACAGTCGTCATTGCACAAGCTTATTATATTGTTACAGCGATCGATCAAGTCTTTTTACAAGACCGTTCCTTTCAGCAAATACTTCCGTTGCTACTCGGTTTGCTTGCCGTTTTCGTTGCCAGGTCGGTGCTGACGTACGCGAGCCGCTGGGCAGGTGTCAAAATGGCTACAAAAGTGAAGGGCCGGCTCCGAACAGAGCTGCTCACAAATTACTCACTCCGCCCACTGCAGGCTTCGGTCAAGGGACAGTCCGGCCAGAAGGTTAGCATCATGCTTGATGCAGTTGATGAAATCGACAGCTATTACAGCAGCTACCTACCACAGCTTCTGCAAACAACGCTTGTTGCGTTAACGATCTTAATCGCAGTCGCGACGCAGCACATTTATACGGCATTAATTATGCTCGTGACTGCTCCGTTTATTCCGATTTTTATGATCATCATCGGAAGTATGACGAAAAAGAAGTCAGAGCAGCAGCTCGACAGGCTCGCTTCATTTTCAGGTCGATTTCTTAATACGCTGAAGGGCTTGACGACACTTAAACTGTTCGGACGTGCCAGAGAACAAAGAGAATTACTCCGAAAAAGCAGCCTCGATTTTCGTGAAGCGACGATGGGTATTTTAAAAATTGCCTTTCTAACATCGTTAATGCTTGAATTTATTTCAATGCTCAGTATCGGGTTAATTGCCCTTGAAGTCGGGCTGCGCCTCGTCGTGTTTGATAACATTACGTTCTTTACGGCCTTTTTCGTTTTACTGCTGGCGCCTGAGTTTTATTTGTCCTTAAAGGATTTAGGCAGCGCATTTCATACAGGTAAAGTAAGCAAAGGAGCGATGGCCAAGGTGTCAGAGCAGCTTACACAGACAGAGCCAGCTGTCGAATGGGGGGAAGAGCGCCTCAGCTCCGAAGTACCGCCTCGTCTCACCTTACAAGGAGTTGGCTTCCGCTATAGCGACAGTCGCTTTGCCTTACAAGGGATTACCGCCGAGCTCCCGCCGTATGCGAATGTGGCCATTGTCGGACGAAGCGGCTCGGGAAAAACGACGCTGCTCCACCTCATTGCCGGCTTACTTCAGCCGAGTGAGGGCCAAATCGTCATAAATGGCCGTCCGCGTGCTGCTTATCAAGAAAGCGAGTGGTTTCGCCACTTAAGCTACATTTCCCAAAATCCGTATCTTTTCTCAGGGACGATTGCCGAAAATATTGCGATTGGGAAAAGAAGCAGTGCAACAGAAGCAGAAATAGAGAAAGCGGCGCGGCAGGCCGGGATTGCTCAAATGATTGATTCGTTAGAGCATGGCTTTGAAACGCTCATTGGGGAAGGGGGAAGGGGACTTTCCGGCGGTGAAAAGCAGCGACTTGCCATTGCCAGAGCCTTTTTAAAACGACCGTCGCTCATTTTATTTGATGAGCCGACAACTGGGCTCGACTTGCAAACCGAACGAATTTTGCAAGCATCGCTGAAGGAGCTGTCTCGCACCTCAACCGTCATCACTGTCGCTCACCGTCTTCACACGATTCAAAGTGCGGACAGGATTTTATTTCTTGCTGATGGGGAGCTCCTCGCTACTGGCACCCACGCCGAGCTACTTCAGTCGGTCACCGAATACGAAAGGATGGTTTCCGTACAGCAGGGAGGTGAAGCCAAATGAAGGATTTAGCCGGCGTAACACGACTTTTGATGAAGGAGAAAAAGGATGTTCTTTACTCTATCCTCTTCGGCTTTCTTGCTGGGGTAGCTGCTGTCGGTCTTTTCGCTTCAAGCGGCTATTTAATTTCAAAGGCCGCACTTACGACTCCGCTTTATGCGCTCATTGCGCTGAATGCCTTGTTAAAGCTATTCGGCATAACAAGAGCAGCAAGCCGTTATGCCGAGCGCTACTTCTCGCACCGGGCGACCTTTACGATGCTTAGTCATTTAAGGGTTTCCTTTTATGAGAAGCTTGAGCGACTCGCACCAAGTATCCTTTACAAATATCGGAGCGGTGACTTGCTCGCCAGAATTGTCGGTGACGTCGAAAGCTTGCAAAACTATTTCTTGCGCGTCGTTTATCCACCGTTCGTTCTCGCGCTCGTTTTTCTTAGCACGATCATCTTTACGTCCTTTTACTCGTTTTACCACGCGCTCATCCTTTTCATTGGGCTCATATTGACCGGATTTGTCATACCTGCTCTCTTTGCTCTTCGCCAGCAGAGAGTCGAGCGTAACGTGAGGGAAGGGAGAGGCGAATTATCTACTGAGATAACGGAATTTCTTTACGGATTTCGTGAGTTGAAAATATACGAAAGGCTCACAGATAAGAAGGAACGTCTGCGCCTGTCGGCAGATGCGTATAGTAAAGAACAGGAGAGGGAAGGGCTAAATAGAATTTTGAGTCATACGATCAATCTGACCGCTTCGTTACTGATCTCTTGGGCCGTGCTTGCTTTCGGAATATATCTTGTCTCAAGCGGGCAGTTGAACGGACTGTATCTCGCTATGCTTATGATGATTTCCTTGACCGTTTTTGAAAACGCGACTCCAATGGCCACCGTGCCGAGCCATTTTGAGGAAAGTCGGCAGGCAGCTAAGCGATTATACTCTGTTGTCCGTTCGTCCACACCGGTAGAAACAGGTAATGAGGAGTTAGCTACGCTAGCTTCCGAGCTACCTCCGTTACTCGAAATGGAACGCGTTTCCTTTTCGTTCCCAGATGAAGAACGACTCGTGCTCGATAACGTCTCTTTACGCTTTCCAGCTGGAACGAAGACGGCGATCGTCGGACCAAGCGGCTCAGGAAAATCGACGCTCCTGCTACTGCTATTGAAGATTCAGCTGGCGCAAGAGGGGCAGATCCAAATAAATGGAATGCCAGTCGAGCAGCTTTCCCAAGCATCCATTTGGGAGCATTCGAATGTCGTTTTACAGGATAATCACTTTTTTTTACGGTACACTTCGCGATAATTTATTACTCGCAAACGCTCGAGTAACGGATGAGGAAATTAAGAGCGTATTAACAAAGGTCGAGTTAAATTGGCCATTATCTACTGCCATTCTTGAAAAAGGAGAAAATCTCTCTGGCGGAGAGAAGCAGCGTCTGGCGATTGCACGCGTGCTTCTAAAAGGCTCACCGCTATGGCTGTTAGATGAACCAACCTCCTCGCTCGATGCACTGAGCGAGAAAACAATGTATAGCCACCTTTTTGACAAAGCGAAAAACGATACACTCGTTCTCGTCAGTCATCGGTTAACAGGGTTGGAAGAGATGGATCAAATTATCGTGCTAGAGCAAGGAACGGTTGTCGAAGCCGGGACCTTTAATGAGCTAATGAAGCGGAAAGGTTACTTTTATGAAATGAAGCAGATTGAAAAGAGCGTTTTTAGTTCTTAAACCTATGAGCTACAACAGTTGCTTTCATTTGCTAGTGAACCTTCGACGCAGGCTCGACTTGTTATTTTCTCAAGCTAGAAGAAATTTTCGGCAGGGCTAGTAAAGTGGAAGACACGGCGTTTCGTGAATGTGGTTTAAACCTATCTCAAAAGAGAAACTCATCTTTGAATAGAATTATCCAAGCGAATCGGGTTCACCTCTGCGCTGAGTCTTTCGGATATCCAACGGTTCTCCTTATTAGCGGAGAACCGTTGGCCTGCTCCATGCGAAGCCACGTTTTGTAACCAATTTCGGGAGGTTCACGATGTGTGTTTCGCCATGACCACGCGATTTCAGCGCCCTATCAATTACGAGCCAGGATTAACTTGCAGTACAGTCTCCGCCGAATTATTTATGAATTAAATATTTCCCCCATTCTCTCATCGCAATGGCTTCCCCGGCCTCGGCCGCTTTTTGTAACCATTGTTCTCCTTCTTCAATATGCTGCTGTAAGCCTTGTCCCTTGATGAGTCGATAGCCTAGTACCCTCATAGCCACGGGCTCCTGTAATTCGGCCGCTTGCCTCAGCCATTGTTCTCCTTCTTCGAGATTTTGCTGTAGTCCTTGACCTTCCAGCAAACGGTATCCTAATATTCTCATCGCAATCGGATACTGATGCTCAGCTGCTTGCCGTAACCATTGTTCACCCTCGATGACATCTTGGTCAAGACCGTCTCCGTCGAGCAAACGGCACGCTAAATCGAGCATCGCCCATTTGTCTTCTGCTTCAGCGGATCTTCGTAACCACCTTTCCCCTTCGCTGACATCTTGCTTCACTCGTTGACCCGTAAAATAAAGGTAGGCTAATTCATTCATCGCTCCTATGTCTCCGGCTTGTATCGCTTTATATAACCACTTCATCCCGTTTTCGATATTCATTTTTTCTTTTTCCTCGAGAAAATCGATAACCATACCATATTGTTCTGTTTTTTCATGTTGATCCATAGCTATCTCCTCCTAAATATATAGCTTTTTGCCACAGCTATCTAAGTCAGTTCATTTCGATATTTATTCTTATACTATTACTAGCTTCCTCGTCAATACAGGCGAGATAGATGAAAGGTTCAGCGAGCGTTCTAGCCTCTCCCAAGCTTCCGATTAGCGTTAATATAAGCTTAAAACGTGCTTCGTAATTAGTCCAAATATTATTCCTAGAAGGATGGAGCATAGTGTGCCTAGTAAAAAATATTCTGCGAAATCGCGATCATCCATTTGCTTGAATCGAGCAATCGCTTTTGCTGCGACGATAAAAGCGATCCCCGAAAAAGCATTGTGGACAATGAGAACAATGACTAAGAGCCGTTCCAAATAGCCGATAATTTTTCCTCTTGAAAGATCCTGGTGTCTCGTTACGACATAAGAAAACTCCTCAGAGATGCTAGATTTATTCTCGCTTGTGGGCAGCATCGGATTCGGATGAATATGATTCAACCTATATTTGCCTTCAAACAAAGGCAAGTGATTCGGAAAAACGCTAAGCAAGAGCTTAATAAAGTGCCCACTCACAGTTGTTGCAACAATAAAAATAATAGCTAAATAGAGTACTATACCGCTAATCGAAGGAGTTGCGAGACTGCCACTAAACAAGTCGTTTAAGGAGGCGGCCAAGTTCTTATTGAAAAAAAAGCACACAAACTAGTAAAATAGCCGCAAAGTGAAGCAGCTGATCGACAATAAATAGAGCCAATTCCAATCTATTTCGATTTACCCGCTTTTGTATTCGCGCTGAAAAAATGAGCTTGCTTCTGTCTATTACATAATGCATAAGTCCAAGTGCTGCCGTTGCACCAACGACTTGAAAGAAAAATTGCTGGGAATGCTCGCTAAAAAGATAGAGCAATAACAGCGTGAGAAAGGTAAGCAGAAAGTGTTGACCTACATGCCTGCTCAATCGTTGTCCATTTGTCTTTACCTTTTCATCGTTTAACCAATAAAAATCTCCGACTAAGTGAGCCAACACGAGACTAAGAATTATCATAAATTGTTCCTTTCCAGGCTCGGATAGAAATAGGTTAATTCCTTTTTCAAATGCTGCTGGATCGACTGATTTAACTTTACCATAACGGGATCGCTTATTTTCTCTCGGCTTAATATTTTCTGTATTTTGTCGTAATTTTTATAGATTAGTTCACTATTTCCTTTTTTTATACTGGATGGAGACGGTGGATGGAGTCTTGTTTAAGGTTTTGGCTACTTGTTTTTGCTCCTGAAAGATAAAATAGAGTATCGACACAAGCTTTTGTTTAAAAGACTGCATTTCGATTAACGCTTGCTGATTTTCTACCAATAAGTTGACAATTCCTTCGGCCTCTCGCATATTGGCTTCAAAGGAAAACGCTGCTTGCTTCTTCCTATTCTTTTCCTTTTTTTATGCTAATGCTCGCATCTCTTGCTTTTTTTTATTAAGGGATGATTCCATATTTCAATTTCAATATCGTCCATATTTTCGTCTACATCTCCACAGGCGATCCCGAAATATGGCTTTTGCTTTTGATATTTCCATAGCTGGCTCATATGAAAAGCAATCGTATAGGCTGTAAAGTAGTGCCTCCCGACAAATAAAATTTCATCGCCGCGACGGTGGGATACTTTTGCTGGAACGATTCCATTACACCAGCGGGCAATCGCTTCCTCCCAATGTTGTAAGTAGTCCGTAATCTCATTCCAATTATTCTCAGAAGAGGAATTCGTGACATCCATAATAAAAATGGACACAGGTTGATTCAAATTCGCTCGCCTCCTTGTAAACATAGGCTCAATTAATTTGATTATACATTCTAATTATAGAACACTTTGATAAAAATATCTAATTGAAGATGACTTTGAGCTTTAAAAAAAAGACGGGGAGAAAGCAGTCGGTTTGAAACGGAACTTTACTACATAGCTTATTGAAAGTGAGGGAATATTCATGACGAAGCACTTAATAGGTGAGAGAATATGTTTACGGGAAATGGAGGGTCGGGACTGGGGGGATGTCCATAAATACGCTTCCCAACGGATCGCTTGTCAATATCAGGCATGGGGGCCGAACACAGAAGAGCAATCGAAAGCATTTGTTGAGCAAATCATCGCTGATGCAGCAAAAGAGGTAAGAACGCGATTTGCTTTTGCGATTATTGAAAACGAAACCATGATCGGTACAGGAGAGTTGTCGATGAGAGACCAATTAAATAAAAGCGGAGAAATAGCCTACATTATCAATCCCGATTATTGGGGCAGGGGCATAGCCACTGAAGCAGCAAGGCTGTTGCTCGGCTATGGATTTCACGAATGTCATCTTCATCGAATCTATGCGACCTGTGATCCTAGAAATATTGGTTCAGCTAAAGTATTAGAAAAAATCGGTATGACGATGGAAGGTGCTTACGCGAAAATGTATTCATAAAGGACGGATGGCGTGATTCTCTTATTTACAGCGTGTTGGAGCAGGAATGGAAGAAAATGAAAAAGTCGTTCCATTCATGAGATTGACACGAAAATAAGAAACCATCAGAATGCGATAGCTAGTAGTGTTGACATCTTAATAAGTCAAGAAAGGGGATCAACCAATGATATTAGAAGCGGCTATGCTTCAGGTTAAAAAAAGGAAGGGAGCAGGAATACGAAGACGCTTTTCGCCACGCATCCGCAATCATTTCATCTATGAAAGGCTACATCTCTCACGAATTACAGCGCTGCCATGAAGTGAAGGGGCGATATTTGCTCCTAGTGAAATGGGACACTCTAGAAGACCATACAGTCGGATTTCGAAAGTCGAACGAATACCAAGAATGGCGCAAGCTATTACATCATTTTTATGACCCATTTCCAATCGTTGAACATTTTGAGCAGGTTGACTTATCATGATGGATTTTTACGAAAAAGAGCACTTTTTCAAAATGAAAAGGTCTAGATTGTACCAACGAACGAGGAGGAAAAAAGTTTTCGTTCGCCGCTTCCTTGGCGAATGTGTCCTGTCGCCAAGCAGGGAAGGAAAATTCTTTGGCTTTCTGGTGACAGCCTCTGAAGGATTCGTCTACAGCTCTTGCACGCAGAGATGCCCCAAAAAATTAAATCCGTTGGGACAGGCAGCTCTTTCTTCTTGCAGCTGTAGGCGATAATGAGGTTTCACTCATTTTCAGTAAACTAAAAAGCGCTTCCAATTATGGAGAATACTCCGTTAAGTCTTGATCCCGCGCCAAAAAACCTCCCAAATCGTTTCAGCTTGACGTTCTACTTCTTCAAGCGGATGTATCGTGGTTGCGCCTGCAAGCCCGTCAATCAAACAGAAATACGTACGCGCGATGCTTTTTGCATCAAGTTCTTCTGTTATTTCTTTTGACATCTGACCTTTGGTGATCACATTTTCTAATAGCGTCACAGCCTTTTCATCGCTTTGTCCCGCACAAGCTGCCAATTCGCCTTCTAACTCTTTTGGCGGATATTGCATAAAGCGATTATAAAACTGGATGCTTGCATCATTCCTTGCCAAGTCATGAATATGCGTTTTAAATGATTCATATAGCACTTTTTTTTCATTCAGTGTTTGCACATCAAGCGATTTTCTTACAAATTCAACGTATTCGTCCGCTATTGCCATCGTTACATCGATAAATAACGCTTCTTTGTTTTTATAATGTGCGTATAAGGACGGCTTTTTAATCCCGACCTTATCTGCGATCATCGCCATTGAAGTTCCTTCATACCCATTCACCGCAAACAGTTCCATGCTCTCTGCTAAAATTTTTTTCCTTCGTATGCATCATATTCTCCTTTACAACAAATAGAAGTTTGGTTATAATTATTTCCTAACGAACGGTCGGTAGTTCTTTTATTATAGCTTTCTTTTTTATTTATGTAAAGGATCCCTTAAGCCAACTGACACCAACCATTAAATATTACATTATATCAAGTGGCTAGGGCATCATTAAAATAGTCTTTACCACAAGGAGAAATCATCATGATACAACAGTCATTATTCCGTAACCGAACCTTTTTGCTATTGCTCATCGCTGGCATATTTGCCGTCGTCGGCTTTAGCATGTTTTTGACGACGACTACTTGGTATGTCGTCACCGTTCTTGGCTCCGCCAGTTCCTTAGGTCTTGTCCTTATTGCTGCAACAGTACCGCGCCTACTTATGATGACATTTGGTGGTGTAATCGCGGATAAATATAAAAAAAACAACGATTATGTTTGGCACTAACCTGATCCAAAGTATACTCTTGTTTATACTTTTCATACTCGTGCACAATGAAAGCATGACGCTTGGGATTTTACTCATATTAGCGGGAGTTTTTGGAATGCTCGATGCCTTTTTTGGCCCGGCCAGTTCTTCCATGATCCTAAAATAGTTGCGAAGCCCCAACTCCAACAAGCAAACGCCTATTTCCAAGGAGTTGACCAAGTTTCCTTTATTGTCGGTCCGATTCTCGCTGGCCTATTAATGGAAACAGCAAGCATTTCTGCCAGTTACTTAGTTGCAACGGTATTAGTGTTTCTATCTGCACTCGTGATTTTCCCGCCTTTTATTAAGGAAGCGCCGGTAGAAAATCAAAGCAAGCAAAACCCGTTAAAAGATTTGCGAGAAGGCTTTTCCTATATCCGTCAATCAACAAACTTGCTTACTGGCATAATTGTATTGATTACGCTCAATTTCTTTGTTTTTGGCGCATTGCATATTGCGATTCCGCTTCTTGTTGATGTGCATGGTGGCACACCTCTTAACTTAAGCTACATGGAAGTTAGCCTAGGGGTTGGAATGGTTGCCAGCACAGGAATTTTAAGCGTTGTGCGCATCAAACGAAGAGGTCTCACATCGCTTCTTGGCTTGTTTGCGTCGCTTGTAGCGCTGCTCGTATTCAGCTATGCGCCCAATCTGATTTTCTTAACAGCAGTTGTTTTTCTCATTGGCTTCTCCATATCCTTTGTGTATATTCCTTTTTTACGACGGCACAAGAAAGCACAGACATCCGTTTAATGGGAAGAATCATGAGCATCATCTTTCTTGCATGAATGGTTTTGATCCGATCGCATACGGGCTTGTGAGTATGCTTGTCTCAGTTAATGTCTCGATCCAACTCATTCTTTTTGGGCTAGGTATCGCTGGACTTCTAATAGCATTTGCTGTTTTATTCAAAGCAAAGACTTATTTACGCTCTTAAATCAGCATTATCGGAAGTACTTTTTCAGATATTGATCGTTAAAATTTGAGGGCAGCGGAGTTCTTTTCGTTTCCTTCTGCTTTGATGAAGAACGAGCAGTAGATGGACATGATGGATTGATTCCATATGTTCCTTGATCAGGCATAAAGCAGCTAAAGGGAAAGGGGAATAAACAAGTGCTGGAATTTTTAAGACAATTGGCGACATTTCAAAAAGGCGAGAGGAAAGCTTGGCGTGGAGCCTCCTAAGGAGATTTCCACGATCGTGGAGACCTGTTATACTATGGAGGTGATCCTTACTATTTTTAGAAAAGTAGAAGTTATCGGCTTTTAACTAGCTTTAAGCATAAATGGCCATTATCCGTTCACTTACCGCTGCTGTCCTAGAACTGATAACTGACTGAAGGGAAAGTGGGGAACAACATGCATCCGTACCGACCTTTGCAAGCTCCGAAAATACAGCAACACTTATTGAATGCCCATTATCAATATCGAGAATATGCACCGAGTAAGAGTCTGGAATCTTATGTTGCCTGCTACTGGATCGTTGATCATCAAGCATCAACAAGAAGCGTTTTGCACCGGATAGTACCGGACGGTTGCGCCGATATTATCTTTGACTTGAGAGCATCCTCTTTTTCTAAAGGAGCCATTATTGTCGGTTGATGACCGAATATGAGGTCATCAACCTTTCCCAAAACCACTCATTATTTGGCATTCGCTTTTTTTTCTGATTCAGTTCGGCACTTTTTTTGCGTATGCGGCATCCGAATTTATTGGAAACCACGTGTATCTTGAAGATATATGGGGGAGTGAGGCCGTCCGCATCACGGAAGAAATCATCTCCGCCGCTCATATAGCGGAAATGGTGGAAAAGGTGGAAAGGAAATTGGTAACGATGCTTCGCTTGGAGCAATCGAAACCCGAGCAGCTGCTACAAGTGGGTATGCAATACATGTATGCTGAGCGGGGTATGCTCTCAAGCCGCACTTTGGCGGAAAAGCTCAACTACAGTGAACGGAATGTAAGAAGAATATTCAAAAGAGAGCTAGGTGTCAGCCCAAAGGAGCTGCTAGGTATTATTCGGTTTCAACATGTGCTGCAAGACCTTTATCGTGGAACACGGTCACATTTTACCGATATTGCTTTAGAAAATGGCTTTTATGATCAACCGCATTTCATTAACACTTTTAAACGATATTACGGCTTAACACCTAAAGAGGTGTTTCAAAGAAACAAAGAGATTAAATAAACTCGTTTCGGACAAACATCGTCTATTAGACTAGGACTCTGGAAAGGGCTGACGTACAAGGCTTACCGTGTCCGTTTTTTTACAATTTAAATTTACTGTCATCGGCGATACTATGTATAAACTTAATTTTGATTGGAGTGACATGAAATGGCAATTAAATTAGATATGGTTGGCATCGTTGTAAAGAATATGAAGGAATCATTAGACTTCTACCGAGTACTCGGATTCGATATTCCTGAAACAATGAACGAGGAGCCACATGTAGAAGTAAAGCAGGACGGTTTTCGATTAGCCTTTGACAAGCAAGAAATGGCTAAAGAAATCTATGGAGCTGGGAAGAGCCGACGGGGCATCGAATCGAGTTAGCGTTTTTATGCGAAAGTAATGAATCGCTGAATGAGCTTTATCAAAAAAATCATCGAGCACGGATATGAGAGCACCGTGAGCCTTGGGATGCATTTTGGGGCCAGCGCTACGCCATCGTCATAGACCCAGACGGAAACTTCATCAGCCTGTTTGTTTAATTGGTACAAATCGATGAGGTACAAGCTTTCAAATTTTACTCGAGTGTAGTTGCACGCGGATATTTAGAATTAGAGGAGCCTCCTGAACAATCAATTATGATTCAGGAGGCTCTCTTAAACGAAATTGATCGTTCTTTTGTACACCGTTTTTTGGTTCAGGATGAAAGATTTGTTTTGTCCAGGCTATAGTAACAATTACTATCATTTATAATAGTATCGTTAGTTTTTTTTCTGCCGATTCAACAGTATGCTTCATCAATGTCGCAACAGTAACAGGTCCCACACCACCTGGAACAGGCATTATTGCACTGGCAGCTTCATAGCAACATCTCCAATATTTCCTTTATTGTAGCCTGCATCGATAACAACTGCTCCATTTTTTACCCAGCTTCCTTGAATAAAATTAGGCTTCCCGAGTACGGCTACAACAATATTTGCTTGTTTTACCATCTCAGGCAGATTAGAGGTCTTTGAATGACAAGTAGTAACCGTCGCATTTTTGTTAAGAAGCAAGGCAGAAACAGGCTTACATAAGATCGCGCCCATACCGAGACACAAACCATTCAGAGTATTTTTTCACAGATGTCACACAGGAAACATTGGCGTTTTCAGCAACGATTAATCTAATAATCAATTCTTTTAAAGCACATTCACAATTCATAGTGATATCACGGCACCTTCTATTGAGAACAGTTTGTTTACAAAGGTTGAACTTTTTCCAAAAACGCCCTGAACCCTGTGTGATTAATTAATAATTGGGGTAGATTCTTTGGGGGATCAGGTGTAATGATTAAAACTTAACCGTCTTAACTAGACTTAAGACGGTTAAGTAAGACGCTTATTATAAAGCAATTGTGCTTCGATGACACTGGAGCAAATTGAAACACTTACAAGTGGCTCTTTCTCGCATTGCAACAGGAGTCCGAGCCTTTAGAGTGATCGTATTCGTCATGGAGGCGCCACCATTCGTACCGCGGGGTTTGCGGCCATCCCTCGGGCGAGTCCTCCCAGGCCTCCTGTCGGCCGAACGGTGTCATGTCAAGCCAGTTGTACGTGCCGAAAAGAATGTCGGTCCCGCGGTCCGTTGTGTGGTAAGTGTGAAAGACGTGGTCGTTATCCCAGAGGAAGACACTCACACCACCCTGCTCGCCACCTTCGTGGGTGGCCCCAAAGTCGTAGTTGAAATCGGTTCCGTATGAGGAATACCAGGGGACCGTCCAACCCATGCGCGTTTATACGGCTTAATCTGCGACAGTGGAGCACGGGACACCAATACCAAGGTGGTGTCTCGGGCATGCATATGGCTAAGTGGCCGATGTTGTCAACTAAAAACGAGCAGCCTGGACAGCGGTGATCCGAACCCGGTTCCATCATGAAGTGATAGACGATGAGCTGGCGTCGCCCGTCAAATAGGTCGAGTAAACATACTTTGCCGTCCGGACCCTCAAATGCATAGTCCTTATCAATTCGAACCATCGGTAACCTGCGCCGCTCCGCGGCCAACCCATCTTGCGCACGTCTAGCTTCCTTCTCCTTGACGAGAAGCTCCTTACGCGCTGTGAGCCATTCGTCTTGAGAGACAACTTTTGGAAGTGCAATCTTGTTTTTTTGCTAAATTAATGTTTTCCTTGTTCATTGTAATCGTCCTTTTCTCTTATAAGATGTAGTTGATACCGAATACTTAGGCATAGGCTTAATAAAGTTCGGTCGAGTTGTCCGTCCGAATCGACGGATCTGCTGACCAGTACCATTTTCAAGGCTCCTTAGTTGCTGAAGTGGGGAAGACCATTCGGCTCGCTTCAATGAATGTTAATCGCCCGACGTGTGGCGCAAAATGGCAGGTACGACCACGTCCCAGACCGCCCGAGGCAGTTCGTGTCCCATCTGTTCCAAGGCAATCAATTGGCATCAGGAATCTCCTTCCCTAGTGCAAGGGCATTGCCGTAGGGAAAGAAGGGGTCCTCGATGCCATGAATCACGAGTGTAGGGGCACTCACCTCTCCGAGTCGTTCCCTCCAACGATCTCCCTTGTCAATTAGAGGTGGGTTTTTCATACTCGAAACAATGTTTGCGGCTCGATCGAATATGCGACATGCAAGGTCATATTTAGTCGCTTTGTCAAAGAACTGTGAATTGGAAAGTGCACATTGAAAATCGACAATGTAATCGATCACTTCCGCCCGATTTGACCAGTCTGGCCCCGGCGCTTTTTCAATGTGTGCCATAAACTCCTCCGAATGTTCTGGAAGGTCGGGATCAGTAGGACCATGAGCGTTGGGTCTTGTTGAAATCAGAGTTAATGATGTTACTCGATCAGGATAATCAAGTGCCACCAGTTGGCCAATCCATCCTCCTACTCCAAAACCTACGAGATTGGCGGTGGTCAGGTCGAAGGTGTCGAGCAGGCCGACGACGTCCGCAGCCAGGTTGCGGAGGCTGTACTGCGGATCCCCCGGCTCGTAGGTGACAGATCGGCCGAAGTCGCGAGTGTCATAGCGAATAACGAATCGGGAGCCTGCTGCGAGGCGCTCGCAGAACACGTCCTCCCACCAGTGCATTGAGCAAGCCAACGGCGCGCCGCTAATAAGGATGATCGCCGGGTCCGCGGGATTTCCGAAAGTCTCGACGCAGAGGTCGACCCCGTTAGCTTGGACTATCCTTTCGTTGTTATATGTCATATCATTTCTCCTCCTTTGTATTGTTTGTCGGCTTGCTTCCTTTGGTATTGTTTTGCTCATTTCTATCTAGATCAACCCTTTTCATAAGATTATCATATACACTTGCTGAATATTTCTTTTCGATTGCTCAGTTATAACCTTTTGAACGCACCAAAACAGGGCGACCCAAAAACCATTTCCATTTGGGCAAATGTAACTGTCTCGAACATTAAGGAAACTTTTACAAAGGCGATAGATTTAGGATGTACTGTGGTTCAACCAGTGACTGAAATGCCTGATTACGGATTGTCTAATGCTATCTTCATTGATCCTTCGGTTATCTATGGATGGTGCATCAAGTGCATAAAGAGGTTAATCATGAAGAACGTACACGACATTGGGAAGAGAAAGGGAATAATTAACGAACAAAAATCACAAGCACAAAATGATCTAACTTTTTTTACAAAAGATTCTTTGGGACTAAATTTTTGAGAGCTGTTTTTAATCTTTTTTTCAAAAGCAGCTCCTATCTTTTTACTGAATTAGACTTTTAATAGCCAATTTTAATTGAAAGGATTCTTCTTAATACTTGTTGACGAAGCACTCTTTTGACAAGAATCAAAGACAGGAAAGGGTTAATACTCCTCCTGAAAAAAAAGGGGCTGCTGAAATGAATACGCGCCCTCGTCATGGATCGATTGAGAGATAAGTTGCTATGCATAGGGGAAGGATCAATTGGATGTTATAATTTGCATTTGACAAACCGACTGTCGGTCTATTACAATAAGACCCATAGTCGGTTTGCCGAATTTTCCATTAGAAAGGAGGAAGTACAGATTATGTTTGCCCAATTGCCTAATACACGAAACTTCCACCGTTTGCTGGAAACGACTGAAGCACTCATTCAAGAAAGAGGCTGTCAACAGACAACATTACAGGAAATTATGAATCGTTCCAGCCTTTCCAAAGGAGCCATTTATCATTATGTACGCAGTAAAGATGAATTGTTTGGCATTATCCTGCAAGTCAGGATGGAAGGGGTCAATAAACAGTTCGTACGGGCTAAAAACGAAAAAGACGCTGGTTTGGAGGAGCCTCTGGGTGCAATTACGAAAGGGATGAGTTATCTGACTGACCCGAACGACGTTAGTAATCTGATCTTTACTTATCTTTTGGGCCGCAAGGAGGAAGCTTTTATTTCCCAAATATTAAGCAATATGTATGAATACTCCAAACAAACCGTAATATCGTGGATTGAAGCAGGGAGGCAGGCTGGTGTCATTCCGTCAGCTATAAATGCTGAACAAACCGCGGTTATGCTGATGACGTTTTCATACGGATTACGAGTTAGAACCATGATTGGGCCAGAGGAGCATCCTGTAACAGAGGAGGAGATTTATCATTTCATGCATCAAGCTTTGCGACATCCTTGCTGATCAATATTTCATATGTACTTTAGCCGTAACGATTTGAAAAAAAATTTGAAAGGAGACAATCGAATGACTGACCGTACTCGTAAACACGCTGGCTGGTTAATCATTATCTTACCTACTGTTATTTATGGGGGCACGAGCTTGTTATCTCTCCTAATTGATTCCGGGTCGAGTTATCATGAAAATCCGCTGCGTAGAGATTTATGGCGCGCGGGGCACGCGCATGCAGGTATATTATTGCTTCTGACTTTAGTGTTGCTACTGTACGTGGATCGTGCCCGTTTGTCTGAAGGATGGAAAAGCTTCGTCCGTTCAGCCGTTCCTGCATCTGCTATTTTCTTACCCGCCGGCTTTTTCCTCTCTGTCTTAAGCCCCGCAGCAACTGAGCCTAATGCATTGATTTATTTGGCGTATGTAGGCGCACTAAGCCTAGCCGCCGGATTACTCGTCTTGGGCATTGGTCTTATTCGTGGACAACATGTGAAAGAATAGGGATAGCGATATATAGTCTCTCAGAAAGCTCAACTTTAAAAGATATAATGGGGAAGAGGAAGCAATATTTCTCTTTTCTAATTGAATGTGGAGTGTAAAAATACTTTTAGAAGGAATTGCTTGATTGATCCCCGAACTTCTAGAATAGAACGATTTGCATAAACAGGCTAGAAACCTTTAGAATGATTGCATGAAATGACAACCAAGGGAGCGATGATTCGAATTCATGACAAAAATTATGGTAGTGGGAGCGTCAGGTATACTCGGTCAATTCGTTTGTCAGGAGTTAATTAATCTTTACAAGGAAGAACTTGACCTTATCATAACTGATTATAAGGCAGAACGCGGAAATCAGGTAGCAAGCCATCTTAACCATGATGTTGAATTTAAGAAATTGGATGTTTCTAATGTTAAAGACATACACCGCGTAATTAATAATATAGACTGTGTGATTGTCACTATTAAGCAGGAACAGCCTTATATCCAAGAAACCTGCATAAGAAATAAAATAAGGTGTATCGATGTAACTCCTTACTCTGCCTTTGTTGACAAGGTAAAAATATACGAACAAGAAGCTCAAAAGAATAAGATACCATCAATTGTGATGTCTGGCTTTGTGCCAGGACTATCGGGTTTAATGGTAAAAAAAAGCTGTTTCACAATTACAAAGGATCGATCATGTACATATCGGCCTTTTGCAAAGCACTAATGCGAAGGTAGGAGTTACCGGAATTCTAGATATGCTATCAATTGTATCAAGTCCAGTAATGTATAATCATCATGAGCAAGAGCCTGGATTTACTCGTAAACGCAAAATGAATTTCGAAGGCGTTAACAATCAAAAAGAAGTGAGATTGATTAGACATTCTGAGAGTTCTTTTTTTAAAGGAGCATCTTTCAGTACATAACATTCATTATTGGACGGCTTGGAATCATGCATTATTTAATAAGATGGTCTTTCTCTTCATAAAAAGTGGTTTATTAAAATTATTATCAAAACCAGCTAATAAACAATTCCTAACTAAATTTGTTCGCCACAACTCAAACAAAAGTGAACGTGCTTTTTTTAACAATAGAAGCTAGAGGGGAGATAGATAACAAAGTAAAAATTAAGAGCCTTCAGTTATCTACATTTTCCGATTATCATACAACTGCTATGTTCACTGCTGCACTTGCGAAGATTTCATCAAAAACCAATACTGGAGGAGTAGTTTTTCCATACGAAATGACAAATCTTGACGAGGTCCTAAAACTATTTCGCTCTAGCAAGGTAAAATTAAAGGAATTTACGAGTGACGAATGATGAGAGATGGAGAGGAAAAGCAACCAAAAAATCACCGGTAGCATTATTTGGGGTTTTACTAGGTTTTACCGAATATTACCAGTGAAGCTGAAAATTCGGTAAAACGATACGGGTAAACGGAGTCCCGCATTCGGCTGTCCATATAGTTAAAAGTGTAATCCGCACTGAGCAAGCCGGGAAACCCTCCGGCACGATAGAAAGAGGGCACGGTCGAGATACACTATACGGAAGACGTGCCCAAAATCCCCATGCAAACCGGAGAGCTCTCAGTTCGATGGGAGAGCTCTCAGTTTCGACGGGAGAGCTCTCGGTTTCGACGGAAGAGCCTCCGGTTTCGACGGGAGAGAGTCTTGTTCCGATTTATATTCGTACCGGTACTCGCTTGGTTAACAGACGAATCAGAATAATCGTTACCAGAATAACAGCGAATACTAGTGGTATAGCTAAATTTTTTTGGAACCATTTCAAACACTGAGAAGCTTTGGAATAACGGTATATCAAGTGCTAGGCGTATCATTGATCTTTAAGTGCAATTAGCGCAAGTCCAATGGCAATAAAAATGATACCTCCGATAGCTCTTAGTCGATAAAATGCTGCGCCAATCATCCAGCCAATAAGATAAAATACAAAGATGTGTAAGCTAAATAGTGCCAGCGAGAGAACAAGGTTTGATTCTTGATGAACAAATGGTGTTAGAATAAAGGACAGAATGATTTCTCCGATGAGATTGCCGTCAATATCGAGTACTACATCGTTTATTATTTCTTCTAAAAGATGATCTTTCAAGACTTTGGAAGTAAAATTATTTGTTACAAGCTTCTCTAAAAAGCTCGCGACATAGACTAAAATTGGGATGATTATGGATAAACCAAGACTTGCCATGGCGTTCCCAAAGAAATAATACTTTCGAGTAATACCATTTTGCACATAATATGGCAATAAATTAATGACGATGATTCCGATGATCAACATATAAATATTGCTTGCGATATATCCTGCGCTATAAATCGAATTCAATTCGTTTGAGAAAATTATCCTTCCAATATGAATAAGTGAGATAACCCCTAGAGCCCAAAAGGTCCATGTTAATTGCAACCAGAATAAATCTAAGGCCATTTTTGTATAGGATACTGGTTTCTGCATGCTATTCTTCCTCCTTGGTTAGCTGAATAAAGAGATCCTGGAGCGATACTGGACCTATATTTAGTCCTAGCTCTGCAGCAAACGCTCGCTCGTCTTCACTTAAGTTGCCATAAAGTGTAATTGAACGGGTATCTCCTAGCTGTTCTTCATTGAGTATTTCTTTCCCTTCAGCAAATTTCTCTATAGATTGCTTACCTCCAATTACTGTTACACCTCGGGATACAAGCTCATCGTACGATTCCTTAAGAAGAACTCTCCCTTCCTTAATTATAATGACCTCATCAAATAGATAATCCATTTCGGAAACAAGGTGTGTAGACATAATTATAATTCGTGGATGCAACCCTTGGTCTTTTAGCAATTCCTTATAAAATAAATCTCGTGATGGGGCGTCCATTCCAAGATAAACTTCATCAAATATTGTAATCGGTGATCGACTTGCTAATCCGACGACAACATTAAATGCAGATTGCTTCCCTGTAGATAATTTATAGACTGGTTTTTTTTACCTTCTAATTTGAATTTCTTTATTAGGTCCATCGCATACTCTAAATCAAAATGTGGACGGATGCGTTTCAGATCTTTTACGATCCTTGTTGGCGTACCTGTTTCTCCGGTAAAGTCCTTCTTGTACATAAATGTTACCTCTTGCATCACTCGGGCATTTTCAAAAGGTACCTCACCATTAATTAATAATTGTCCTGCTGTAGGTTCACGAAAAGAACCTAATAACGAAAGAAAAGATGTTTTTCCTACGCCATTTCTCCCGAGCAAACCATAGATTTTGGGTTCGTTTATTTCAAAATTCATATCTTGTAGTATTTGATCGTTTCCATAATTAAGATGAAGATTGACTACTTTAATATCCATCATTTTTCGCCCCCTTTAACATCCTTAATATAGTTAAGGATTTCCTCATTGGTAATCTCTAATTTATTGGCTTCTTGTACAAGAGTGACAATATAGTCTTCAATAAATGATTGCCGGCGCTTCTCAAGTATTTTTTTTCTGGCTCCTTCAGTTACGAACATACCAATACCTCTTTTCTTATAAAGTATTCCTTCCTCTACAAGTTGATTGATTCCTTTAGAAACTGTTGCATGATTGATTTTATAGTAATTAACTAGCTGATTTGTAGAAGGTGCCTGATCGTCTTCATTCAATTGCTTATTGATAATCTGGTCTTCGATTTGTTCACGTACTTGAATATAGATGGGTTTCACTTCATTAAAACTATTTTTCATTGAACAGCCCTCCTTTTTCAGGTCACCCTCTGACACGGTTATATACTTATGTGTATAACCATAACAGCATGTGTTTTTGCTGTCAAGATATTTGATAAATTTAAGGAAAAGTTTTGAGATGGCGTACCTTGGAGAAAGCGAGTTGAAGCTTGATTTAACGGCAAAAGATGATAAAGGGAAGTTGAGGAAATTAGACGAAAATTTATCGTCGAAAGAGCCCGGGTGCGGTAGACGATTTAAACGGGCGAAGAAAATCGGAGGGAATTTTCAAATCATTTTAATCTAACAAATGAATGAAGTTGCTATAATGAAAGGACAAATAACTACGGCAAATTTATGGGACGGTCACTGCTCTTTTCCCTGAACGTTAGGAAGCTCGGAATGATGACACGTGAGCAGTGGACCTTGTTATTAATGCAAGCGTAGAGAGGTAGGGGAAAATTTATGAGTTTATCCATTCGCAAGGCTAACAAAGGTGATTACGAACCTTCCTTGCCTTTATTCAGGCAGGTTCATGAGTTACACGTTAGCGAAAGGGATCGGAAAAAGACTTATGAAATATGTATTTGATTTTGGGAGCAGCCTGAAAGTTGATAGTATTGAATTAGGAGTGTCAGAGAAGAACCCTTCTGCAATCGAATTTTATGAGTCGATGGGTATGACAACAAAAAGTAGAAAAATGGAGATTATATTAGACTAATGGGGGTTTATCTTATATGCCTCTAGATCCAGAATATAATTTCCAAATAAAATGTTTAAAAAAGCTCTTCCTCCATATTCGAGCGATTTGTGATAAAGCCTCGTTTCTCTAAAAAACTGAGAGACGAGGCTTTATTATGCTGTCCATACATATTCTCTTTTCTTGCCTATTAACACTTTGACTTTGTTCTTAGTAGTTAAATCCGTGCTCACAACATTCTTCCAAAAATAACGTGTTTTTCTATTAGAAATAGAATACTATATCAATTAAAAGTAAAGGGTGAGAAGAATGTCCTGGCTATACACTGAATACCGTCGCTCAGGGGGAAAGATGAGCACATTTCATTCTCATAATGAATATGAAATTTATTATTTCCATAGAGGATGCTGTAAATTTATTATTCATAATAGTATTTTTGAGCTTAAGCAAGGTGACATTATTATCCTCGATGGAATGACGCTTCATCGTGATAATCCTTCAACTGGACATGAGTATGTTCGGAGCGTCATACAATTTTCCCCTGAGAAAATCATTCCGATATTAACACAATTGAAAGCAGAAGAGCTGCTTTACTCGTTTCAAAATTATAATAATTCTATCATCCGCATAAAAAAACCATAAGCGCCACCATCGTATTGATGAATTAATGAAACGAATTACAACTGTATACCGTCAAAGTAATCAATCTATGATAAATTCTAAAAAACTCATTGAAGCTGAATCAATAAGCTTAATCGTACAGCTCTTATTTGAAATTAATAAACTGCTTCATTCAAATCAATTTGTTCAGGTTGAAACGAAATCTGCAAAAGTCCACCAAGTAGAAAAAAAATGACACAGTGGCTTGAACATCACCATGATGAAACCATTACATTAAATCGATTAGCTCATGAATTTAATATAGATAAATACCATATGTCTAAAGTCTTTCGTCAAATAACTGGGTTTACCATCATGGAATACCTTTGGGGGTGCCGAATAAATAAAGCAAAGCTACATTTAAAAATGCATCCAGATAAATCCATAGCGGAAATCAGCGAAATGGTTGGGTTTACCAACGTATCTCATTTTAGTCGATATTTCAGAAAGAGCGTCGGTATGCCCCCATTAAAGTACCGAAATAAACATAGGGGTTTTTAAATCTGCCAACCATAGTCAATAAAAGGTGAGTTTTCGCCAATATTAGCAAAAAAATACATTTTCAGTTTCAGATAAACTGTAAAAAAAAGCTAGTTTGAAAGTCAATTGCACGACTAACATCTGACATCTCTTATTCAATTATTGGAGGGGATATTAAACAAGGTGAAGGACATGGCAACCTCCGAGGAGCTTACAAGGCAGTGCAAGCAGCCTTTTTTCCGCCGACTGGCCAGCATCCTCACCCAAGGATGTTTCAAGTGCCTCAATACAACACGTGGATTGAACTGATGTACGATCAGAAGGAGGAAAAGATCCTCGACTACGCGGAATCGATTATTGCTAATGGTTTACCGCCGGGGATTTTAATTATTGATGATAATTGGCAAGAGGATTACGGCGTGTGGGATTTTCACCCGAGCCGTTTTAAGGCTCCTAAAAGAATGGTTTCCCGTTTGCATCAGCTGGGCTTTCAAGTGATGCTCTGGGTGTGTCCATTTGTGAGCCCTGATCATGCGGTATTTCGAAAGCTCGAAGCAAAAGTACTTACTGCGCGAAGTTAATGGGGCAACGGTAGTGCGCCGTTGGTGGAATGGATTTAGCGCGATTCTGGATTTGTCAAATGAAGAAGCGGTAGCATGGTTTAAGAACCAGCTTGATTATTTGCGCCATTCTTATGGCATCGATGGCTTTAAATTCGATGCCGGTGATGCAGTCTATTACCGCGATCATGACCAGACAAAAAAAGCCGCTTGATGCAAATGAGCAGACGGAACGATTTGCCTATTTCGGCCGGGATTATCCGCTCAATGAATTTCGGGCCTGCTGGAAAATGGCAGGGGAGCCGTTAGTCCAACGGTTGGCTGACAAGACGCATCGCTGGGAAGGAAATGGTCTTGATTTATTAATCCCTAATGGACTGTCACAAGGGTTGTTGGGTTATCCCTATACCTGTCCAGACATGATTGGCGGTGGGGAATTCTCTAGTTTCCTCGCTCAAGAAAATCTTGATGCAGAGCTATTTGTTCGGTACGCCCAATGCTCTGCCTTGTTTCCAATGATGCAATTCTCTGCTGCACCTTGGCGTGTGCTGGATGAAGCGCATCTGGAGTATTGTTTACAAGCTGCCCGTTTACATGAACAATTTGGCGAGGAAATTCTTGCCCTTGCCCGCCATGCTGCAAAAACAGGAGAACCTATTTTGCGGCATATGGCGTATGTATTTCCTGATGATGGGCTTGAGCAAGTCAATGATCAATTTATGCTTGGGGACAACGTGCTCGTCGCTCCTGTCATAAAACAGGGGATGACGAAAAAAAAGATTCGTTTTCCAGAAGGCAGATGGCAAGGGGACGACGGCAGCATTGTCATTGGTCCAAGTACTCACGAGGTCAATGCTCCGTTAGCTAGACTTCCATGGTATCGAAGATTCGTAAACTAGTGGACAGTTAGAAAGCACATCTTCTTTTGAGCCAAAATTTATTAATGGAGTGATTTGGATGAAGCATCGGATGGTTTTGCTAGGCTGTTGCACGTTCATTCTAGGCGCTGCTGCCTGCTCAAGTAATCAGGCTGGGGTCGATGATGATAATGGCAGTAGGAAAGTATCGGATGAAACGAGTGATATTGTAGAAACAGTTGATGAAGTGGAGGGGACTGAATCTGACCCGATCACGATCACAATTGCGTATCCGTGGGGAGAAGACCAATTTAATGAGCGGTTTAACCCGATTGATGAAAAATTTCTAGAACTCGACATTGAGTATGCTTACTTTAATGGATCAAGTGAAGGGCTGCAAGAGCTGTTCGCCGCTGATATAATTCCTGATATCATCGTTTCTTCTCCTTCTAATGTGGCGCCGTTGGAAGAACTCGATGCCATCTATCCATTGGATGATCTAGTTATTCAGGAGGATGTTGATGTAAAGCGATTGAATCCAGCCCTCGTTTCGCTTGTGAAAGGGCTGGACTCACAGCAAAGGCTAATAGGATTTCCGGACGGTACTGGACTGTTTGCCCTTTATTACAACAAAGAAGTTTTTGATCTATTTGGAGTTCCTTATCCGGATCCAGACGAGCCAATGACATGGAAGAAGCGTTCGACCTCGCCAGACAGATGACGATGGAGCGTGATGGGCAGGTTTATGTCGGGCTTGAGTTTGGTGGAGTGGGCTCCACAAACGAAGTTGCATTAGTACCACTTAGGCAGTTGGCGACAAATATGACGGATCCGGAAACGCAAGATGTTTTACTGACACAAAGACCAGAGTTTACCCAATACCTTGAACTCATGCGGGAGTACTATAGCATTCCAGGTATTCGGCCACCAGAATCATTAGAAGCGACGCTTTTTGAACAAAAAAACAGCTGCTATGATTATCAACTGGCATAATTACCTGGCCTATGGGTGGGGGGACATGGACTATCAAAACAACATGGATATGGTTCCAGTACCTGTATGGGCACATATGCCAAATACGGTCCATCTCTTGATACAGGAGTGATGGTTGTTACAAATTATAGCGAGCATAAACTTTCTGCGTTCCGAGTGTTGGTTGAATACCTATCGACCGAAAACCAAATTAGTATCGCAAGCACAATGGCCTCTGGCCCAGCAGTCATTGAAGAAGAGGTAATTGAGCAATTTGGGTCTGAGTTAGAACAATATGAAGAGCGAAATACATCCATTTTCTTTAAGCAGGAACCCGCCGTGGCGGAAACATTTAGCCATCTTGACCGTTACGTTACTATTGATTTAGACGAGTTCATTGAGATGGAAATGGATATCCCTACCTTTTTGCGAGTGACTGAGGAGCAGGCTGAAGCTGCGATTATTGATGCGGAGGGTGCAAGATAAAGTTGTTAGTGGACCATTGGGACCTCCCTACAAATTTGTAACGGATGCAGCTAAACGAATTTGTAGGGCTATTTCATATAGTACCTGTATGCTTGGGTGCTGTCCTTTATTTTCAATATTCGTTAAATAACGTGGGTCAATCCCCTTTCAATGTTCCCACCTGTTCTCTAGTTAATCCTTGTTTTATACGAGCTTCTTTTATCGCAAGTCCAAACGCTTTAAAATCATATTTATCTTCTTTTTTATGCATGATAAACCACCTCTATACATTTTACGGATAAGATATTAAGCTCAACTTTTAAAGAAATGACGGCTTCTAGGAGGTAGTCGTCATGCAAAATATTATTAGGCAACAATATTTGCATTTTGAGATCTTATCAAAAAAGGTTCTCCACCTATATTGGATAAAAATTCTCTTAAAGTGGTTTTTTTTAAGTCATATAGAACGAATTAGTAAGACACATAAACAGATTAAACAGTCTGCTTATGTGTTTTTTTTGTATGGAAAGACACTTTTCAATTCTTTTTCAATTAAAAAGAAAGATTGTCGTCCTTGACTGATTTTAACGTTATCTCTACTATCGGGTACTTCTCCATAAAATTCATAATAATAGTTGGCAACCAATAAATCATTAATGACTCACTTGCTCCAATAGTAAGCTGACCAGATGAAATTATTCTTTGATCGGTGGAGCCAATATTGAAGAGACAACCGTTTTGCTTTCAAAAAGGAAATGAGTAAAAAGCAGGCATATGTAATTCGTTGGAGAAAACCCAGACCCTACAATTACTTCATTGCCACTGATTCAGCACTTCAATTACATTTTTGATTATGCAGGAATCGAATTTGTGGATTATATAATTGGGAAGGGGAATTACCCAGATGATATTTTAAAAGGCTCGATATAAAGCGAAGTCGTGGAATAAGAAGTTAAGGCGGGAATGAATATTGAACAGAAGAATTAGAGCTGGGAAGGAGGAGACAATGATCCATCCGCTTATAATTGCAATTAGAATTTTATTCCTTTATCATCCTGAGCGTCCTGTTTATCATCAAATGGGTGAAAAATGCTCTCGGAGAGAAAAAAGAACTAGTACTGCAATTACAAATACGTTACACTATCAATAAAACTGGATAAATGATGCATGTTTATTTCATACGGTCTAGTTTTGAAGGGAGAAGACTGCTATGCTCAGCAGACTGGTGAGGGGATATATTCGACCGATTAAAGATGAAAAGGGTCATGTTAAGCGAGATAGCATTGCTACTTTAGAAAAAGTAATACTTGGTGAACTTGAGCAATGGATTACGATCAGGGGTCATAATCGCCATCATCCAATACTTTTGTTTTTGCATGGAGGTCCAGGCGCTTCTCAAGTTGGAACACAGCAGAAGTACTTAGCTCAATTAGAACAGTCTTTTGTCGTCGTCAACTGGGATCAACGGGGCGCGGGTAAATCCTATCATTCTCTGATCCCTTCAAAAAGTATGAATGTTAATCAGCTTATTTCTGATACGTATGAGCTTGTTCTTTATCTTCAGCAAAGATTCAAGCAAGAAAAGGTTTTTTTAACTGGGCATTCCTGGGGAGCTTTTCTCGGTATTCGATTTGCTTACCAATATCCTGAACTGCTCCATGCCTATGTTGGGATCAATCAGCCTGTGAAACGGCGGGAGGAAGAAAAGCGTTCCTATCAATACGCGCTTGACACGGCTCAGAAAAAAGCAAATAAGAAAGCGCTTAACGAATTAAGAGCTATTGAATTTATTGAAGAAGGCGTTTATAAAAACATGCATCATTTAACGAAACAGCGCTCCTGGTTAACAAAGTTGGGAGGCGTTACGTTTGAAAAAAAATGCTTTAAGCATTAATATTCATAGTCTCCTTAGCACGCATTTAAATTGGAGAGAACGGCTTCGCTTTATGAAAGGTTTTTCCTTTTCGGCAGAGCATCTTTGGTCTGAATTTACGAATTGCAATCTTTACAGTGAGGTTCCTGTCTTAAAGCTTCCTGTTTATTTGATTATGGGGCGACATGATCGAATTGTTCATGACTTATGTGAAGGATATGTAGAAAAGCTCGAAGCGCCTTACAAAGAACTGATCATCTTTGAGCAATCCGGTCATCTTGCCTGTTTTGAAGAGCCTGAAAAATTTATCAAGCTCATGAATAAGATTGCCGCCAAAGAAAAAGAAGGTGCTTAGAGAACGAAGGATACGATTGAATTTATCAGAAGATTGATAATTCAAGGTTTCAGCTTTCGCTTTTCGCACTGATCTATGGCAGACAAAGATACAAGATATTGTCTCTTCCGTTATAAATTAAAAGTGGGAGGGAGTTATTCCTCAAGGACTAAAGAATCTCGGTTTAACCTATGAGGTAGCAACACTGGAACTTCCGTCCTGAAGTTCCAGTGTTATGGAAGAATTCCATTCGACTAAATCTCTCGCCAGCTATCGTTATTGATAGAAAAGGCTAGAGCATAGGTTATATAGAGACATCAGCACATAAGGAATATAAAGCCAATTCTTATTTTAGTTGTTAGTCGATCGCGGCATACTAACGGTGATGATCGTAAAATCAGAAGTATCCGAAGTTCAAAATACAGCAAGGAGACTTAAAAGGAAGCGTTTCAGTTTCAAAAAGGCTTTTATTCAATGGACAAGCTATCAATCTGAAAACGCGAGCGTCTTGTTACATAAATCGACAGCAGAATACAGCCTAGTAAGGTTAAGTGAAAAAGAAAATGGAGTGTATTCGGTGTTATCCCATTCATTTCTGGTAGGAATGAGTGTGTATTTCCAAACAGTCGTTCATAGCGCTCAGCTCTCGCTTCAGCACCGTAGTTGAAAAAGTAAGGAACCCACCAGGCGAGGAGTACTCCAATAAAAATCGATGACTGATGGATAATCAGCCATAATTTTGCCAGCAGCGGGTATTTCCTACCTCTGAACCACCAGACGAGCCCGAGTAGCAGTAAAATTTGTACAGAGCCAATCAAGGCAACAGTGATTACTTCCTGTAGAGACTGCTCTGCAAAAACAGCTGACACATCATTTAATGGTCCTAAAGGTACCCAATCATGAAAAATCATAAAAAGTAAAATAAAACCTAAGCCCACCAATAAAGTCTTCTCTGCAGTAATCACATTCCTTTTCATTCGCTATTCGTTTCCTCCTTATTTTTCTTATTTATTTTAAGCGATCAAATGAGGGAAAGCATCAGCTCAAGGTGGACTTTGCTTTTGGCCATTTGCTCGGATTTCAGCTTATGCCTCGATTGAAATCAATCCATCGGCAAAAATTATATCGTCCGGAACCTGGCATGAAAGAAGCCTATTTGAATCTCCAACCGATTCTTACACGCCCCATCATTGGGAGTTGATTCGGAAACAGTATGATCAGATGATCAAATATGCGACGGCTCTCCGATTGGGAACAACTGAAATGGAAGCGATTCCAAAACGCTTTACGCGAAATAACCTAAAACACCCTACGTACCAAGCATTGCTGAACTCGGAAAAGTCATCAAAACTATTTTCCTTTACCAGTATTTGAATTCAGGACAAATACGTCGGGAAATTCATGAGGGGTCGAATGTCATCGAGAACTGGAACCCGGCCAATAGCTTTATTTTTTATGGTAAGGGTGGCGAAATTTCTACGAATCGTCTGGAAGATCATGAAATCGCGGTTTTGTCACTTCACCTACTGCAAATCTGTTTGGTCTATATTAACACCTTAATGAGCCAAGAGGTGTTGTCAGAACAGAAAAAGACAATTTTTATTTAAGCTGTTAGTCGATCGTAGCATACTAACAGTGATGGTCGTAAAATCAGAAGTATCCGAAGTTCACAAAACAGCAAGGGGACTTAACTGTGAATGAAACGCTTCAAAAAAAAGGATGACCTTTGCCTGTAAAAAGTATAGAGAAAAAGTTGATACTATTGATCCGATCGGTTAAAATGTAGCTAATACATTCGAAAGGGTGAACGAGTACATGATTCAATAATCCTACTTCAAAAAGAATCGATAGAATGATTTCTAGTTTCAGAATGGCCTCTAGGACTGTCTGAATCAAAACCTTTTATCGATTGTCTTTCTGGGATTGGATTATTGTAATGTACTTTATATCAGATTTAAACGGCTTTGGGAACAAGCCTATTTTAAGTCTTTTATTATGAACTACACTACCTCCTATCTCAGAAATTGAGCATAGGAGTTTTTTGTGTTTCTGAAGTTATTAATGGAGGGATATAGATGAACTTTGATTTAAAAGAAATTCATTTACCAACACCTGATTCAGGACCGTATGGAATAGCTGTAGCACAAGATGGAAAGGTATGGTTTACGCAACATAAAGCAAACAAAATTAGTTGTCTGAATCATGCGGGTGAGATTCAAGAATTTACAGTTCCCACAAATGATGCTCAAGTGATGTGTTTAATTGTAGCCTCTAGTGGCGACATATGGTTTACAGAGTATGCTGCCAATAAAATAGGAAAGCTCACAACATCAGGTGATTTTACAGAATACCCACTGCCACATCAAAATTCCGCACCCTATGGTATAACTGAAGGTTTAAATGGTGACATATGGTTTACGCAATTGAATGGAGACCGAATAGGGAGATTGACAATGGGTGGCGATCTGTCTGAGTACGATCTTCCAACTAAGGGTTCCTTTCCTTCAATTATTACCTTAGGCTCTGATCACGCTCTATGGTTCACGGAAAATCAAAATAATATGATTGGCAGAATGACTATTACAGGGGAATTAACAGAATACCCTCTTCCTACTCAAGCCGCTGGACCGGTTGGCATCACCAGTGGTAACGATGGTGCACTCTGGTTTGTCGAAATCTTGGGAAATAAAATAGGACGAATCAGTACTGCTGGAGAGATCAGTGAGTATGACCTTCCAACGACAAACGCACGTCCACATGCGATCATTGCAGGGGAAGGCGATGAGTTATGGTTCACTGAATGGGGCGCTAATCAAATAGGCAGGATGACAAGTGACCGATCAATTTTTGAATATCAAATCCAAACGGAAAATGCAGAGCCACATGGTATTGCGTATGATAAAGATGGTTTCGTATGGTTCGCCTTACAATGTAACAAGATAGGCAGACTTAAATTGAGTAAATAAAATGGAGGGAATTGAATTTGAAATCACAAAGCCAATTAGGACCAAACCCAGAAGAGGTATATCCTATTAAAAACAACAGGCGTGTCCGGTTTATTAAACCGTCTATTACAAAGCCTAATATTGTAGCAGGGGATTATTCTTATTACGACAGTGATGATGGCGAAAACTTTGAAGATCAAGTTCTTTACCATTACGAAGCAATTGGAGATCAGTTAATATTAGGGAAGTTTTGTTCCGTTGGACCAGGCACTACCTTTATCATGAACGGAGCTAATCATCGAATGGATGGTTCAACATACCCTTTCAATCTTTTCGGAAACGGATGGGAGAGATATACCCCTACATTGGACGATCTACTTACAAAGGAAACACAGAAATTGGGAATGATGTTTGGATTGGAAGAGACGTAACAATCATGCCTGGAATAAAAATAGGTGACGGAGCTATTATTGCAACAAAATCGGTTCTAACAAAAGACGTAGAGCCTTATACAGTTGTTGGTGGCAACCCCGCACGTTTAATCAAGAAAAGATTCTCCGAGAAAAAAATTAAAGATTTGCTTGAAATCGCATGGTGGGATCTCGATATAAGGAGCATCAACGAAAATATTAACCTTATTCTAGAAGGTGATGTAGAAACGCTTAAACAAAATGTAAGAAAACCGTGATGAAATACGAGCCTAATCAACCCCTTAGCTGATTCAAAAGTTAAGGGGTTGATTTTTATTTATTGCTTTAACGCACTATGTTCAGGAAGAATATACCATATTCTTATATGTAAATATGTCATTATTTAAGCTTTTGCGATGGATGAAAAAAACCTTCCGCGTCAATGTAAACCAATAGTTGTCACATGTATACCAAGCGTTTATCGATTAATTGTGATTGTTTCGATACACTAAAATGGAAAGGAGAATGAGAATGAAAATTGGTGAACAAATTCGAATGCTACGTAAGAATGAAAATCTTTCTCAAGCACAGTTAGGGGAAAAGCTTAATGTCTCTCGTCAAGCTGTGTATAAATGGGAAAGTGATAAAGGATATCCGGATATTCAAAATTTAATTATGCTAAGTGAATTGTTTGATATTAGTATCGATGAACTTATTAAAAAAGATAAAATTTTTCAAGGCAGAATAATAGTCAAAGGCGGAATTATATCGAATAGGCGTCTTTTGTCATCGTTAAATTATTTCAGTATTTTTTTTCGCTCCTTTCCTATTTCCTTTAATTACAGTTTGCGTTGGAGAAACGGATATAAGAGGTCATGGTAAGAAAGCTATTTTGTCCCACTCTGTTCCTGTAGTGACGTACGTTCTCATGATGAGCGGATTTTATCTATCTTCGTATTTAGCAGGGGGAGACCAACCTAATTCTATTTTGGTTATTTGTGGGGTAACGATCTTAGCTATTATCAGCATAAGTGTTGTGATTTGGAATGTGGTTCAAGGGATAAAAGTGCTTAAAAGCCCACTTAAAACATGAAAATAAAGGGGATGGAATTCATTGAACAATAAACCAATTTTACAGTTAAACAATGTGAGTAAGACACTTGGTAATAAGATGGTTGTAAACGACGTCAGTTTAGATATATACCCCGGAGAAATATTTGGATTACTCGGACCAAACGGCGCGGGAAAGACGACGACAATTCGTATGCTCGTTGGGTTAGTGTCAATGACTAAAGGAAGCATATCCATTAAAGGGATGGACATTGAAAGAGACTTTGAGCAAGCGATATCTCAAGTAGGAGCTATCGTTGAAAATCCCGAATTATATGATTATTTAACCGGTTATCAAAACTTACTCCATTTTTCTCGTATGTATGAAAATATTTCAAAAAAAACGAATCAATGAAATGATTCAAATGATCGGTTTGGGAAACGCCATTCATTCTAAAGTAAAAACATATTCGTTAGGTATGCGTCAGCGCTTAGGATTGGGGCAGGCTCTTATGCACTCCCCATCAATACTCATATTAGATGAACCAACAAACGGATTGGATCCATCAGGAATTCGTGAGTTCCGTCAACATGTAAAAAAAATTAGCAAAAGAAGAAGAAATGGCTATTCTTGTATCTAGCCATTTGCTCGCAGAAATGGAGATGATGTGTGATCGAATAGGGATTATTCAACACGGAAAGCTCATGGATGTTCAATCCGTGCACGACTTTGTTGAAATAGGTAAGAAATTGACCGTTACCTTTACTGTTGACCAGGTTGCTTTTGCAGAACAAACACTACAACAAGAATTTGATAATAAGTCACATAGCGTTAGTGACAAGGCTATTGAACTGCAGCTGGACTATCATCAGGTCCCGCATGTGACCAAATCCCTTGTGGAGAAAGGGATTAACATATACGGGATTAGATCAACACAGAAAACACTGGAAGAGAAATTTATCGAAGTAACAGGAGGTCAGCCCATTGTCTAGACTATTTGATAGTATTAAAAATGAAATATGAAAGTCCATAGTCGAATCGGAACGAAATTAATGTATGGCTCATTAACTCTAGCTGTGTTCATCACGGGCTTCATCCACAGCTATCTGCCTAAATCCCCTGAAACTATGTGGGGATTCCTATATGATAATATTGAAGTTTTTGTTGCTATTATCGTCTTATGCGCAGTCATTATAGCTGCAGGAAATATTCCAGGCGAGTTCTCAAAAGGTACGATAAAACTGTTACTCATTCGTCCGATCAGCCGATCAAAAGTTCTGTTATCTAAATATATTGCAACTATTCTATTTTCACTCAATCTGCTAGTGATAACAGTGATATTATCTCTAATTGTTGGTGGTATATTTTTCGGGTTCGATTCTCCATCGCAAGCAAACTTAATCTCAATGGACGGTAGTCCGGTAGAAAATGTTGTTCCTCACCTTATCAGCGTAGTGGTATCAATCTTTATAGATATGCTGATGATGATTACCATTGCCTTTATGATTTCCACTATTTTTCATAATAGCGCCATGGCGATTGGCCTGGTAATCTTTTTAAGATTTGTCGGTCCAAATTTTGTTATAGCCCTTCAACAATACGATTGGGCAAAGTATATTTTGTTTGCTAATTTGAACTTAAGGCAGCATATTGGTGGTGCTTCCTACATAGAAGGGTTGACAATGACGTTTTCCATCATAACACTTGCGGTTTATTACCTTATTTTTATCATTCTAACCTGGTGGATATTCAATAAAAGGGATATTACTGTTTAGAAATTTTATATGACAGAGGTGTATGGAAAATGGAAGCGGACCCTTTAAATATGGCAATTGTACTTGTCTTACTTCTCATTGGAGTTATTTTAAATATCATTACAAGCATTTGGATATATCGAGACTCCATCCATAGGGGAAATAGTAATGAATATGCGTTAATTGTGTTATTCGGAACTTTGTTTCTTCCATTTATAGGAGGAATCGCTTATTTCATTATTAGAAAAGACAAGAGAAATGAATGCGAAAATTAAATGCTAATCAATATGAGCAACCTGTACTCAATACCTATCCGTCTAGAGGCATAGTTAATTCTGCTATGCCTTGTTTAGCGTGGCAATTCTATTGATATATTCAAATTCACTAACGTTGCATTTAGGATAATTCTATCATATGTTCGAGCTGAAATTGATTTTGGTTTGATTTCTTGAGGATCGCGTAGAGCTTAGTACATCCATGTCGTTAAGAAATTTTATAAAGTATTATTGATTAATGTTGCAAAAATCTAATTGTACATAAATCCCAATTGATAGAGCCACCATTAGTTAGGTATTGACTTTTTTTTGTCTCTTAGCAGGGAAAACGAATAAATGGAAAATTCCATCAAAAATTTTTCAACACTAGTGAAAAAGTATGTTAAAATCAAAATGAGAACATAGATTCTATTTATTATAATAGGAGGAATTTATATGAGTAGACCGCCTAGAAAAAGAAGTTTAGAAACTAAGGAAATTATAAAATTGTATTTAGATGGAGAAAGAACTACTGAAATTGCAAAAATTTCAAATGTTTCATCAAGATATATTCGAATGCTATTTGAAGGTTAATAATATTGAAATGAGACCAAGAGGGAGTTGGAAAAGAAAATATACACTAAATGAAGGTTACTTTAAAACATGGTCAAATAGCATGGCGTATATACTAGGGTTCCTTATAGCAGATGGTAATGTAGTAAGAGATAGTCAATCTGTTAGTATAGCTCAGAAGGAAAAATACATTCTTGAGGAAATAAGGGAAGAATTAGAATCCAATCAACCAATTTATAAGAATAAAAATACAGAAGTATATATACTGAGCATAAATAGTCAAATACTTAAGAAAGATTTAATTGAAATTCATGGCGTTAAACCTAATAAATCAAGTACCATTGAATTTCCATATGTGCCTAAGGAATATATGAGTCATTTTATTCGAGGCTATTTTGATGGGGATGGTTTTGTTAAATATGAAAAGTTCTTTGTCAGTTTTGTCGGTGGTTCTAAGTTATTTATGAATGCATTGAGAAACGAAATTGAAATAAACGGATTTGAAACAAATTTTACAGAACACGGTACATATTTTCGTGTATATGTTAGTGGTCGTAGAACAATATTTTCTGAATGATTTATAAAAACAAAGAATTGTATTTAAAAAGAAAATACGAAACTTTCCAAAGAGAAACATTACCTTTAGATCAATTAAAAGATAGAGAAGTTAAAGTGCATAAAAATGCTCTTAAAAAAAAGAAACGATAAAAATAATAAGGAAAGAAAATAGAAGTCTTAAAATAAAGCAGCAATATTATTTAAATTTTTCTAGTAGACATAATATATATTATCGGAATCAATAAACAAAATTGAAATTTTGTCTCTATATCCAAGTTTACTTCATATTTTGAGACAAAATTTAAAATTAGTTTAATCTTGCGCTAATGATTGTTTTAGTCTGTTTTTTTTGATGTTTTAACTTCAAATACTTCTTCTTTCCTGTATCGTCCATGCGTAAGTTCTAGTTCGAGCTGTTTGATTCTAAGCTCGATTTTCCCGCCGAAGTTTTTGACCTCGTCATACAGATCAGTGATAAAATCTTCCTTTGTTAATCCGAAACGTTCCGCCTCAATAATTATTTCTCCGATTAATTCCTCATTTCCGGTAGTTTTATTAAAATATTCATCGAACGATTCTACTTGCTTTTTAATCAGCAGTTCTTCTTCAAAATCGGGAAATAATGAGTAAAAATCAGAGCTTACTTCTTTTATGAATTGGTCATAAAGCATTTTAGCAGCCCCCCTTCTTTTAACTCTTTGTTGGGTATACTATTCCACAATTTTCACATAGTTAACCGATTAATCGGTATTTCGCAGCGAAATTTCACTTTATGTAATTGTTTTTGATAATTTTGGATTAGTTTTTTTTGCTAAAATTTACTATACTAAATTATATAGCTCTCTTAATAACAAGTTCCGGTTATTGTTTATTATAACGTAAAAGAAACGAAAGGGTGATGAGATGACTCGTGAGCATGCGTGGATGGGATTACGTGCGCTTTCCGTTACAATCGTAATCGTGGTTCTTGCCGTTGCCTTAATTAAGCTTTTTTCTTTAACCTACCCTTTTTGGTTTGCTGCTTTATTCGCCTGGTTTTTGCAGCCTTTCGTTCGCTTTTTAAAACACAAGCTTCGTTTTACCTCTGGTATTGCAAGTCTAGTCGGTTTGTTAGGCGGCATGCTATTTATTTCTTCTGTTATCACCGGGATTGTTATGCTTATTTGGTTAAGTATAAGAAATTTTTTTCAGCCAAATACCCGAATGGATTGAACTGTCCTCAATAGGCGTTCAAACGTATTTTAATAAAGTTATATTTCCTTTTTGGCAGCAAGCGCTTGGATTCTTTAATACATTTAGTGCAGATGAACAAGAAACGTTACGTCAAAGTATAATCCAGCTCGGCTCGCAGGTTGGTACACTGTTAGGTCAGTTAGGGCAAGCGATTGTCGATGCGCTCACCCATTTTGTACTCGGTGTTCCTACCTTTTTTGTCGCTTTCCTCTTTATCCTCTTAAGTATTTATTTTATGGGGAAAAGCTGGCATCAGTATTCGACCATCTTCAAACGTTCAGTACCGGCAACAGTGCAGCGACGATTCAAAGATTTTATTCAAGCTCTCCGTTTCCGCGTGTTCGGCTTTATCCGCGCCCAGTTGTACTTAATGTTTATTACTGCTTTTATCGTGTTGATCGGTCTTCTGATTCTTCGTGTCGATTATCCAATTACTCTTGCTGTGGTTATCGGGGTTGCTGAATTTCTTCCTATTTAGGTACGGGAACGATTTTAATTCCATGGTTTATTTATCTGTATATTACTGGGAATTATTCGTTAGCAATTGGTTTGACAATTCTTTATATTATTATTGTCATCGTCAGACAACTGCTAGAACCAAAAGTACTTTCCACAAATCTAAATCTAAATCCTGTAGCTATTTTAGTTTCTTTGTTTGCTGGCTTGCAGCTGTTTGGCGCTATTGGCTCGTAATTGGACCAATTATTTTAGTGTTGATCATGATCATGCATGATATTGGAATAACAAAAGATCTTAAGCACTTCATCCAAAAGGGCTGGGCAAGCGATTGACTCCAGCTCTTTTGGGTGAAAATATAACTTTCCGCTTGAATTTAGTCGTAACATCCGATAACTCTAAAACCTCTTGTTTTGTCACACCAATCGGTTTTTCTAATAACAAGTCATAGCCTGCTTTTAATAATGGAATAGTTGTCCTTACGTGCATTTCATCCATGGTTCCGTTAATAACGGCATCCGCTATTTTGGGCTGATTTACAACTGCTTCAATCGAATCAAAACAATTTTCTGTAAATAGGTTGAATCGCTCTGCTCCTCTTTCTCTTCTTAATCAATCAGGCTCCACAACACCTACAATTCGCAGGTCTTTTGGATGCTTTTCTGCATATGTTAAATATACATTCGATCTATTACCTGCTCCAACAATTATCACGGTTATAAGTTCTGTTTTTCCTCTCATTTCCTTTATACTTGTTTGTGTTGTTGTACTCATAATCAGCACGTCCTTTCTAATTAGTATCGGCACGTGTAACTTTATTAAATTTGCTTCCTTCCATTTCTCGCAACCGACAGGTTCCAACTTTGGCACTTTCGACGACCCATTAGCTTCGCTTTCACCACAGATATTAAAGTTTGTCGTTCTTTTACTTAATCCTCAGCATTCATTATAAATCTATAATTTACTTTTTCCAAAACAGCCAGTTCTTCAGTGCTTTTGCCTGCAACTAAATAAATATTCCTTTTTCTCGTACACAAATAGTGTAGCTAAAGAGAGTCTTACTGTCTTACCTCAATCGTTAAAACGCCCACAGAAGTATCTTCCGTTATCGTAATTTCTAAACTACCCTCTTCAAATTCTTTAAATGGAACTACTTTGTTATTCCACTTGACTTGATATTTTTCGGTTGGATTCATCGTAGCAATAATAGAAAAGCGATCATTTAATTCTACATTTGATTTGAGCTTTCCATAAAGCCATGTATTATCCTCATTAAACTGTTTTTCTACTACCCAAGTATCAAATCCACAGGTTAATCGGCCTGGAATGTAATAAGCACCAAACCAACTAAGAATTGGGTTAGATAGACCACCAAAGTGATGCCAACCAGCACCTCTACCAGACTGAATAATAAAGTGCTCATAGCAGTTATACGATTCCTCTACTTCATTCTTCCACAAATCAAGCGCCGTCGTTGCAATTTTTCTAGCAAAATCGCTCTGGCCTAAATCCAGCATTGTCTTCCAGAAGAACCATTGATGTGGAAACCAAACAGCGCCATTCCAGTAACCATCAATTTTGAAATATGGAGCAGATTGATCTACAGTTGAGAGCCCTTTACTACTCCACAACCTTTGTTCTGATTGCAAAAGATTCATCAGTTTTGTTTGTTGATCTTCTGTACAAACACCAGCTACTAATGGATAAATTCCATCTAGACCCATGTTATAGTTACTACCTGTTTCATGTTTTATGAATTCTATTGGATTCCCTTCGCTGTCGTGGTTCACATAACTAAAGAATCCAGCTTCATTATCCCAAGAATACGATTGCAAGGCATTACTAAACAGTGAAATATCAGAATTATAATGCTGAATGTCTTCGTTTAAGCCACCTATCTCAATAGCTGCCATTTTTAATATTTTTGCTATACGAATACAATGAGAAGTATTTACTGCAGTGGCAACATGTTTTTGCAGATTATTTTTGTGCACATGGACCTGTGGTGGGTAATCGTCCCAACCTCCAGAATTATAAAAATAGTCCCATGTTTGAATCAAATTAGACGGAAGGGTTCTTGTCGTGGATCCCTCTGTATGACCCGCAAGAAAGTCGTAATATTGCTTTAATCTAGGGTAGAAAAACGATAACAATTTTTTTTGATTGAGTTTTATTCCATAACTCTAAATACAAATAGTGCTGAACTGGTACCGGACTGCATGATGAATAAATGCGGCTTGTTTGTCACCCGGTTCGGTAAGATAGGCATTTAAACAATCGATCGCTCGTTCAATACTCAACTCGGATAAACCCAATCCAATAAATCCTGAATCCCATGTATATAAACAGTCCCACCACCTCCCAGGAGTATTATGCTTAATGTAAGATTTTTTTTAAATAGACAGGATAAACTACATTTGTTAACGTTGTAGCTGCTAATAAATTTCGACTAAATAGGTACGGGTCAGCCGCAGGTGTAGCGCTATTTTGTATTTTACTTTTATTAGATTGATAGATTTGCTCACCGACTTGTGTATGATTATGGAAATTTAATAGCATCTCCCCTACCTCGAATTTACTTCCATGGCAAACCATTCCATAGATTGTTTTTGAGGAATTAGGCTTTAATGCAATTGGACGTAAATATACGTTCGTGAAGTGTCCATCTCCCTCACCTTTGAAGGTAGAATGCACATGATGATGTACATTGTGTCGTATGGAGTTATCTAATTCATCGCTATAGAATTCTCTTATATCGAAGTCATCAAAATCCCATAGTAATCCGTAATATACATCTATATCCTTATACTTTAATATCAAGCTATTTTTTTACTGGGCCTAGCTCGATATCGGGTATTTTACTCCAATCAGATTGTTGAAAAAACAGATCCTCTGATTTTTCAACAATTGCAAACCCATCTAATTCAATTGGACTGTTTCCATCTGAGATAAGTTGTAATTGATGCGTACCTGATTCAAGTTCCCCCAACGAAATATTTTTGGTTTCAAAATCATTTCCACCATCAAAGACGATTGGTCGGTCGATTATACCTTGAGCATTAAAAGTTGCTTGTGCTGATTGTTTTAGCCGATAGCGAAAGACTAACATAGCATCTTTTTTACCTGCATGAACAGTGAAACGAAAACTTACTTTGTCACCTTGGTCATTTCCGAATCCATGCCCAATCCCACTACCGTTTGTAAAATAGTTATCTCTTATCTCTGAACGAAAAAAACCATCAGGAACAAGCTGATCTGTTGGACGAGGAATTGCATAAGTTAAATCATCGTAATCTAGTGCATCAATCCAGATGCCTTCCTTTGGCAAGCTCACTTCACTAGGACGTAAAAAGTCTTTTGCATGGGCATGATGAAGTGGAAAATGGAGTGATGCCATATAATGTAAAACAATGTTTTGATTTCGATTCACCTTATTCACACATTCGCATCTAATTAACCGAGAGCTTGATGTCATTTCAGAAAAGGAAATATCACAATACACTCGATCTTTCCATTCCAGCTCATGACGATGAGCATAATAACTCAAATCCGGAGTGGCTTCCCAAGGGTGATAATCTGATTCCCACATCACATTAGGGACGTCCACTTTCCTGCGATAAAACCCAGGAAAAACACTTAAATCAAACCGAAACCCTTTTTCCTTATCAGGAAGATGCGAGATTCCAATGTACTTTTTTTTATAGGGTCCCCAATCCGGTAGCCCTAAGTCATGGTTTTTCTTTAAATGTTCCAACCTTTAACACTCCTTTGTTTTCGTCCACATATTGGCTAGAAATTTACTTATGTGATTTGATATTCTTTCAACTAACATGACTGTTTGAACAGGAAAACACCCCCATGAAGGTGCTGCACCCCAAAAGTTAGAGCAAAAACAAACACTTGGGGTGCTTTTATATGGCCTAGTATCGAGAAGAATTTAAGTTAAATGTCGTCAAAGAACCACTAGAAGGTTCCCTTGGATATGAATTAATGTAAAGCATTATACCATTCGGTTGCTTCTTGTATTACTTGGTCTCCACCGCGTTCTTTCCAGTCTGCAACAAAGTTATCAAAATTATCAAGTGACTCATTCCCTGTTAGAACACCAGCAGCATATTCAATCCATAACCCATTCTTTTGTAGTTCTGGTCTTTCTAATAATGTCGGTGGTATAGGCATCGATAAACCATCATTTTCTCTCCCTTCATTATTAGTGATATCAATAGCACGTTTTATTAAATCACCATGAGGTCTATTTAGTAAGTAATCTTCATCATCTAAATGAGATGGACCAATAAATCTTAAAAAGTCTTGATACATTGTTTCGTTATAGATACCATCTTGGTCGGTTGGATAATGATATACAATTTCACCATCCTCAACAGTATGATCCTCGCCTTCTATCCCATATGTTAGCAGTGTTTGGACATCTTCATCGTAAAATTGATCCAAAAACTTAATTGCCTCAACCGGGTTCTCATTTGTAGATGGAATTGCCCATACCATACTACCAACTGTAGAAGCAATGGAATGTCCACCTTTTCCGTCTGGACCTGTAGGGGCAGGAATAACATCTAGTTCAGCAGATGGTGTATTCTGTTGTATTTCTGTTAACCACTTATCTGGATATGTGGCAGAGTGAATAAACATCCCTACATTACCTTTCCCTTTGATTTTTGCATCCCAGTCTTTCCCTTGTTGTACAAGGAATTCATTGTCTAATAACTTCTCATCATAAAGTTCTTTATATATTGATAGCGCTTCCTTCATTTCAGGACGAATAAAGTTTGGAACGAGCTCGTTATCAACGTACTTGTAGTCTGCAGGTAAAACATCATATGCTCCAAAAAAAAGCCTCCACAAAGGCAAAATTTTCTCGACCCGAAATTGGAATTTCATCTTGTTCACCATTACCATTCGGATCTTCTGTTTTAAAAGTCTTTAACATATCAATGTATTCTTCAACTGTTTTTGGTGTATCTAAGCCCAAGTTGTCCAACCAATCTTTTCGAACCATTACAACATTATTGTTTCTAACATAGTTTGTGGAAGGAATAGCATAAATAGTTCCATCCTTACTTACAATCGGACTATTCCACTGTTCTTCAGATATAAACTTTTTCAAATTCGGTGCATGTTCCTCAATCAGATCATTCAATGGCGTGAATACTCCAGTCTCAATAGCTGGTGCAACTTGAGGTACATTTATTCCATTTATCTCCATTAAGTCTGGGTACTCACCACCTGCGAAGACTAGTGTTAAACTTTGTTCGTATTCTGACCATGGCAGTAACTCGATATCGAGATTAGTGTTCGTTAATTCGGCTAATTTTTTGACATACTTTTCATTGTTAATATCTGGGGATGCTTCAACAACTTGAATACCTCTATCTGCCATAATTATACTGATATCGCTTGGCTCACTATTATTATCATTAGGAACTACGGTTGTTTGAGATTCATTTGAAGAACAACCGACTATGAAAATAAACATGGCAAGCATACAAATTAAAATAAATAACTTATTACTTTCTCCTTTAAACATTTCATCACCTTTTCTTTTCAAATTTTATTCTTTAATTGACCCTAGCATAGCGCCCTTCGTAAAATACTTTTGAATAAATGGATAGACTAATAGAATTGGTACAGTAGCAACAATAATAGAAGCCATTTTAATACCTTCTATAGAAGATAGTGTCAATTGTGCACTTTGCATCATCACTTCTGCATCGCTTTCAACAATAAGTCTTCGTAATTTGACTTGTAGTGGGAACAACTTTGTATCTCGAATATACATTAATGCTTGAAAATAACCATTCCAATGCGCGACTGCATAAAATAGACCAATGGTGGTCAATGATGGTAGAGATAATGGTAACACAACACTCCGCCATATCTTATATTCCCCACACCCATCTATTTTGGCTGAATCCAGTAAATCTTTTGGAATCTTTCTAAAAAAAAGTAATCATGATGATAAGATTGAAAGCACTTACAGCATTTGGTATCATAATCGACCAAAGCGTATTAAGCATCCCCAATTCCTTAACAACTAAGTAAGTCGGATCATTGGTGCTTGGAATATCATAGTAAATAAAACAAGTAAAATGATTATTGAACGACCCTTTACATAAGGTTGCGAAAGTCCATATGCCATCAAAGATGTTAGCAACAAATTTATAGCAGTGCCTACAGTTGTAACAAATACACTAATTCCAAAGGATTGCCAAATAGCCATATCACTTAACACAGCTTCAAAGTTACTAACGTAAAATCTACAGGGAATATTGTCACTGCCCCTTGCAATATCGCTTCGCCACCACTAAATGACCCGGCTAGCACATGCAAGTATGGAAGTAACATAAACAAGCTCAAAAATATTAGAAATACATAATTAAATTTAATGAATATCCTACGCGATAATGACTCTTTAATATGAATACATCTCCCTTCTAATAAATAGAATTCCCCGTGATTTTTTTTACTTAATTGATTTGCTCCAACAACTAATATTAGACCTACCACTGATTTGAATAAACCTATAGCAGTTGTATAACTATATTGGCCACCGAGTAAACCTACACGATATATGTAAGTATCTAACACCTCTCCTGTTTCTCTAACAAGTGGGTTTAATAACATATAAATTTGTTCAAATCCTAAGTCTAAATAGTTTCCAATTTGCAATAAAAACAGAACTACAATTGTTGGCAATAGACTAGGAATAGTGATGCTCCATACTTGGCGTAATTTGCCAGCTCCGTCTACTTCAGCAGCCTCATACAATTGAGGGTTTATTCCTGCTAATGCGGCTAAGTAAATAATCGTATTCCAACCGACATCCTTCCAAATCCCAGAACTAACAACGATGGATCGGAAATATTCTGCTTCTTGCATAAAAAATATTTCTGTTCCCCCTAAGTTCCTTATCATTTCATTGACAATTCCAGTACTAGGTGATAGAAGATTGATAACTAAACCACCTACGATAACCCATGATAAGAAGTGTGGTAAGTAAAGTATCGTTTGAATGGTTCTCTTAAATAAGATTTTTCTAACTTCATTTAGTAATAAAGCTAATATGATTGGAGCTGGGAATCCAAAAAATAGTTGATAAAGGCTAATTAAAATGGTGTTTTTTAGTATCTGAAGAAATTCTGGGTAAGCAAATAAATTTTCAAAGTGCTTAAATCCAACAAAACGGGCTTTCGGTTATTCCATTAAATATGTTATAGTCCTGGAAAGCTATGATACTGCCACTTAATGGTACATATTTAAAAATTAAGAAGTATAATACTCCTGGTAAAATCATAGAGTAGATTTGCCAATGTCTAATAATATAATTCCTCTTCTTAGAAATCGATTTCATACTTATGCTGGTAGTCGCCATTTGTTTTGAAGAAATAGCTATTCCCCCTCTCAGTTTGCTTAGTTGGGATTATTATATGTGTTTATATATGTTGATTAAAATGTCATTTCTTTTTATATATTGTGATTTATTATCCTATTTTACGAATAAAAAAAATAACTTTCTTTTGTCAGACTTTTCTTACACATAATTGTCTGGACGGTATTGACAATCAGAAATTATTTGTATACTAATAAATTACTGAAATAAACTTAAGAAACTCTTAGAAAGGAGACTTACCATTTTTGGTTCCTTATCAATAAAAACAAAACTTATATTCATAGTAATTTTTACTTTATGTATTCCTTTTATTTTATTCGGTCTCATTTGGTACAATGAATCGACAAACGTTATTGAAGAAAACACGAAAGAATCCAACATGCAAATCATTCAGCAGTTAAATAATCACCTTGATTTTTACTTTAAAGATTTAAATAGAACAACCTTGCCAATGATCATGCATCCTTTAATTCAAACTTTAATTAATGATGATATTAAAAGCGCATATGATTATTTCCATCTCGGTAATAAAATAAAAGAAGAAGTTATTCCAAACGTATTCTTTAGTAGACCTGATATTTATGGTCTCTCACTCATCTTAGAAAATAATAAAAAAAATAAGTTATGGCAGCACAGCAATGCATAAATCTAACTATGATTATGATACTGAAGAATTTACAAAGAGCAACAACAAAATTGTAAGCGTTAACATGGAGGGTGGAGTTCCTACACTAACTTTTGCTAGAAAATTAGTTAATTTAAATTCATACCAAACCGTAGGACAACTCCTTATCGATATAAAATTAAACGAATTAACTAAAATTATTAACGATACACAATTAAAGGAAACAAGTTTTATTTGGATGGTAAATGCTGATGGTAAAATTATTTATCATCCCGATAAAAATAATATGGGAAAAACAATTTCGATTAAAGAGTTAAAAAACTTTAAGAACCAGTCACATGGTACTTATATTAAGGAAGATAATGCAAATGATGAAACGCTTGTTACATTTAATCATTCTGATGTAACAGACATCATAACCGTAGCTGAGGTATCAAAAAAACGAATTAATGCATGACCTATTTAATCTTAGAAATATTACGATCATCTTTGTTGTTTTTAATATTGGAATCTCGTTATTCATTATTGGCGGGTTTTCTCTTTATATAATAAACTCCCTAGGATATTTACAATCTAAAATGAATCAAGTTGAGTTAGGTAATCTATCTATAAGAACTAATGAATGTAATAATGATGAACTAGGTAGATTGAATAAAAGTTTTAATAAGATGGTTCAAGAAATGGAGCGGTTGGTTAAAGTCGTACATAAATCTGAATTAAAAGAAAAAGAAATGAAATTAAAGGAAAGAGAAGCTAGACTGCAGTCCATGCAATTCCAAATTAACCCCCACTTTTTGTACAATACGTTGGAAATAATAAATTCAAGTGCAATAGTAAATGGAGTAAATAAAATAAGCCGTATGACAACAGCTTTAGCGGATATGTTTAGATATGCAGTGGAAGGAAATATGGAGACAGTAACATTGGCCGAGGAAATAGAGAATGTAAAGAAATTTATTGAGATTCAGCAGGAACGGTATCCCTACCTTAAAATAGAATGTGCATTTGATAATATATTGCATTCAGATGTCAAAGCGCTAAGACTGACCCTACAACCTATTATTGAAAATGCTTTTAAAAATGGATATGCGTTACACAATAAAAAAAACCAGAATATATTAAAATCAGCGGACAAACTTCTAAGGTCTATTATATTTTAGAAGTAGCAGATCAAGGTGGGGTATTTCTAAAGATTGATAGAGATGTATAACAGTCTATTTAAACTAACTGATTTAGATAAAATGAATCGAGTGTCAGATGGAATGCTTAATCATAAAGTCGGACTGTGGAATGTTCACTTTAGAATACGAAATGCATTTGGTGCACCATATGGGATTTTCATTAATAAGTCTGACTCATCAGGAACAATTGTACAAATCAAACTACCTCTCATAAAGTCTAATTATTGATTGTATTTACTTGTGTAACAAATTGGTCGTATGAATTCAGGGTTATGATACAAATACTAAACCTTAGTAGGTGATTAACCATGTATAAGGTACTGATCGTAGATGATGAACATATGATTAAAGAAAGTTTATCGACAATGATAGAAAATGTACCATTAGACTTTCAAGTTGTTGGCCTAGCAGACGAGGGTAAGTTAGCATTTACTTTAGCCAAAAAAAATTAGAGCCAAATTTAGTTATAACTGATATCAGAATGCCTGTAATGGATGGGTTGGAATTAATCGAACGATTACGAAATGAATTAAGTTTAACTGAGATAATTGTTATCTCAGGATATGGAGAATTTGAATACGCTCAAAAAGCAATAAGGCAGATGCTATTGATTATCTGCTAAAACCAATTAAAATTGATTTATTTCAGAAAGCACTTGAAAAGGTTCATAAAAAATTATCAACTAATCAAAATACTAGTGAACAAAACACTGATGATTCTTTAAATATACTAGTAGAAAAGCTCTCCCCTAAAACTAAGATAGCAGTCGAATTTATCCATAAAAACTATAATGATGCTGACTTTTCATTACAAAAGGTTGCCCAACACATCGAACTATCAAGTGCCTACTTTAGTCGTATATTTAAAGAGGAAACGAATAGTAGCTTCATTCATTACCTGACAAGTCTACGCATGGAAAAAGCTAAGGAAATCTTAAACGATCCGTACTCAAAGTCATACGAGGCTGCATATAAAGTAGGTTATATTGATTACCCCCACTTTTCAAAGGCCTTTAAGAAGCAATTTGGAGTTTCTCCTTCTGAATTCAGAAAAAAGCTGCATGAATAATTTAAACCTACTACTTTCGTTTTATCTAGCAGAGTGCAGCTATCTTGAAATGACTTGTAGAAATAAAAAGAGACCAATTCACTTATACGTTTTATCTCTTTTCCCCATACCTCCTTTACCGTGTACCCCCTGCGTACTTTGCACGCTAACAAGAAGTACGAACGTAGTGACTGTTGCCGTCGTCCATATTACATTTGGAATCCGCCATAGGAGATGGGATAAGCACATTAAAATACCTCCCATAAGGTAGACAGATTTTATGGTCCTGGGGCTGTCTCGACCTTCCTTAACTTCTACTATATAAAAATAGTAGCACAGACCATGGCCGTGGTCTGTGCTACTAATGTTAGTATGTTTTTTTTCTAGCACTCTGGGGAAAATGCGTCCTAACGGCTACAAACATCGTTACTTTTTATAAAATGCTCATTCCTGGACTCACTGATCGTTAAGAGCATTTCTTCATGTATACGATCCGAATCAGGTCCAATCATTATTCTTACATTGCCCGGCTCTACAACATAGTTCATCTCATAATCCCAAACCCCTAACTCCTCTTTCCCTAAATAAAAAGTAACGGTACTCTTTTCTTTTGGCTCTAACCATACCTTTTGAAAACCCTTTAATTCTTTTATACGCCGAGTAATGCTTGCCTCCATATCTCTAATATATAGCTGTAACACTTCAGCACCTGCGACATATCCAGTGTTTTCAATATCTATACAAACCTCAATCTGCTTACCGCTTTCTACCTCATTACTAGTTACATTAGAGTTATCCATTGTTAAGTTGCTGCATTTAAACGATGTATAGCTTAGACCAAAACCAAATGGATAGAGTGGAGCTGACGTTATATCTATATAAGTTGGGTGCCTTCCCATATCCTTTTGGTTATAAAATACAGGTAATTGCCCTGAAGAACGTGGCATTGATACCGATAACTTTCCGCTTGGATTGACATCTCCGAAAAGTATTTCACCAATTACCTGTCCACCCTGTTGACCTGGATACCATCCACAAAGTACGGCATCACACAAATGCTCGATCTCTGTTAACACATGAGGTCTCCCTTGTATCAAGACTCCAATAATAGGAATGCCTGTTTCAGCAATTTTCTTCACAAGTTCGCTCTGCACTCCACCTAGACTTAGATCTGCAAGGTCTGCTCCTTCTCCACAATCCATCTCAGACGGACGAGAATTCGAGATAAGTGCAGCACCATTCCGATCAAATTCTATATCAAAGTTCCGAGTACTGCTTCCTCCTAAGACTAAAACAGCTACTTCAGCTTGTTTAGCTGCTTCTATAGCTTGTCCAAAGCCTTTTATTGAACTGTTACGGATTCCGCATCCCATTGCATAGATAATCTCTGTTTGTTCAGAAACGATATTCCGAATTCCTTGTAAGACTGTAATACCATTATCGACTCTCTGAGTAGAAGTATAATCGCCCAGTTGGTTATAAAGCTGATCAGCATTTGGTCCAATGACTGCAACCTTCTTTATTTTTCGATTAAGCGGTAGAATATTATTTTTATTCTTTAATAAAACAATGGACTCCCTTGCCACTTGCCGATTGACTTGAGTAAAAGCTTTGTTGCCGATTGAATCAGCCCTGAAGATTCATCCGTAAAAGGGTTATCAAATAATCCAAGTGTAAACTTTAGATGGAGCACTCGTTTAACTGAACGATCAATCCATGCTTCCTCCACTTTCCCCTTTTCCAGTGCCTCTTCCAATGTTTTAAATCCCTTATCCCATAAGCTTAAATCTACTCCCGCATGTAGCGCAAGTGCAGCAGCAGAGGGGTAGTCTCCGGTTTGCATGGATAATCGATCAATCGCATGTCCATCCGCCATAACGACCCCTTTGAAATTCAACTCATTTCGCAAAATCCCCGTCAAAAGCTTTCTGTTCGCATGACACGGAATTCCATCGATTTCGTTATAAGCAGCCATGCAGCCCATCGCTCCAGCCTCAACTCCAGTTTTCATACCAGGTAGATGAATTTCCCGCAACTCTCTTTCCCCAATCGAGGCAGGAGCTGCATTCCGCCCCCCTTCAGCCGCTCCTTGTGCACAGAAGTGCTTCAGCACTGCTGCCACCTTATTTGACTGTTTTAATTCACCTCTCGTGTAGCCTTGTAAACCTCGAACTGCAGCTACAACCATCTGCGAAGCTAGGTATGGATCTTCACTATAACATTCTTCAGCTCTTCCCCAGCGTGGATCACGTAAGATATCTAAGGCGGACACTAAACCGATATGAGCTCCTCGCGAACGAATTTCTGCTGCTATATACGCATATGCCTCTTCCATTAATTGTGGGTTCCAAGTGGAGCCCACACCTATATTAGTAGGAATCAACGTACCGTCTAATGCTTGGTGACCATGCGGACATTCCTCAGATAATAGAACCGGAATACCTAATCGAGTATTTTCTATCACATATCTTTGGATTTGATTAGAAAAACTAGCATTATCATGAGGACGCAAGCCATTTTCATAAGTCACAGCTGACCATGGATCTGCGCGAAATAATCCGTAAAGTGCTCCCATCCCATCACCAAAAGCTACCTCTGCTTTAAAAGCGTCCGTTAATCGATACCCCTGACTCGTTTTCTCATACGCATTCCATCCATACATATGTTGATTGAGTTGTCCAACCTTTTCTTGCAAAGTCATACGAGATAGCAAATCATCAACACGCTCATTAATAGAAAGAGTCTTATCTTTATATTTAATCATGCTGCTTATTCTCCTTTTCCGTTCAGCCACTCTTGTAATTGTCTATCGTACTCAGCTACTACTTCTTGCAAACCAGCTGTATTGAGACGATCAAGAGCTTCTGGATAAAAATCCTCATAATCTAGTAAACCTAGTCGTAGTGGATAAATTGTTGTAGCCATTTCTGATAAAATATTAGAATATTGCACACTAACAGGAGTCGGATCGAAATTAAACCCAAGTGCAATGCTATTTTCAGCATCATCCAATACTTCTGTTAGAATTTTCTTATACGTAGGGTGCGTTCCTGGGGTTAACCTAGCCATACTAACATTACCTGCCATCCAGTTTGGTAATTGGTATGCCACCGCACCTTGATCATTTCGTTTTAATATTTCCCGCTCATTCGGTCCAATATTTTCCCAGTGCTCACCTTCCATTCCATATTTCATCAGATCAAAGTTCGCTTGCTCCCCGTACATCCAATTCAGGAATTGAATTGCCGCCTCTGGATTCTCACTTGTTGCAGATATTCCATTCGAATTACGGACAGCATAAGGTCTAAAGTTAATTGGATTATCTGTCAAACGGAAAAGTTCAAGCTCAGCTTCGGGTACATTACGTCGCAATGTCTCCCAACCACCAAGTCCATTTCCTTCTCGAAACAAGTATCTTCATATTCCCTTCTCGCGCCCTTACTTCATCTGGCTCTGTTAGTGCATCAGGATTGAGCAAACCACGTGTGTACGCCTTTCTAAAAAAATTCTACATCCTGTTTGAATTCCTCAGTTTCGATCCATGGTTCAACGTTTCCTTCTTGGTCAATGAATATTATATTCTCAAAAACAGTGAACGGATACGTATCATAGCTCTCATGTAAATATGTTGCCGGTTCAACATATAAAGTCTGTATATACACATTTTGATTACTGTCCGGCCAGTTTTCTTGTAGTATCTCCGCTGTATCCAGTAACTCCTCAGGAGAAGTTGGCGGCTCAAGGTTGTTATCCTCTAATAGATCAGTACGAATTGTATACGTCCCATTACCACCCCCGATATGTCCGGTTTCTAACCAAAAGGCTGGAACCGATAGAATGTCGTCTCCTGATTTCACACTCTCCCACATCCATTCAGGAACACTATCGAGTAGATCGGAGCCATGTTCATCGAGAAGTTCATTAATAGGAATAATTCCGCCATCGTTAGCAATAATATTCGGTGGCTTATTATCATGCATGATTTGTATAATTTCAAATTCCTCTCCTGTAGACATCATCAGGTTTGTTCTTTGATCCCATACATCCCAAGGAATGTAGATCGCTTCATACGTTAAATTTAGTCCGTTTTCCTTCAAACGTTTATTCACTTCTTCTTCAATTAAACCTTGGTCATCAGGTGCATGTCCTGGGAGCACCCATCGAACAGGCAACGCTTCCATTTCTGCCTCTTCTTCGTCATTATTAGTTGAAATTGATCCTTCTTCTGACTGTGAGCAAGCAGTAAGAATCACAATAAACAACAGTCCCAAAAATAAAGTTTGCAATACTTTCTTTTTCTTTGCTTTTTCAACAGTAAACACTCCCTTTTATGAATAATAGATTTAGAATGCTTACATAGTATCTTGATCCAAACAAAAAGCATACTTCAAATTTTTCTAGAAGCTATAAAATTGTGCATTCTCTAACTTTAATTTCCAGTGAAGTCTTCATTTATTCTCAAATTATTTGATTGCTCCTGTTTTTCTACTAATTCATTTGTAGAAAATTTAGAACGATATTTAGCAGGTGTAACACCGTACTTCTTTTTAAAAAGGGTGTAGAAGTACGTAGCATTATAAATTCCCACTTGTTCACTTATCGTGCTAGTCTTCTCTGTAGTTTCAATTAGTAGCTCCCTCGCCTTTTCTAGTCGGACATTTTTTTAAGTAATCATTAAAAGAAATATGGCAATACACTTTATACAGCTTACCTAGATATCCAGGCGTCAACTGGAAACGCTCAGCTAATCCTTCAAGTGATAATTCAGGCTTCATATAATAAGATGAGACGTAATTTTTTATTTCTTCAATAATTTCCATATGCTGATTCTTTGACTTAGCTTCCAACTTCTCACAGATTACGAGACAGATTAAATTGAAACGATCAAAAATTTCTTTAATGGTCTCATATACCGTTAGGCTATAAGCCAGCTCCTTAAACTCATTTGCTTCTTTCTGAAGTGAATAGACGCTCTCATTAAAGTGTTTATAAAGTGATATAAAAAGTTGGTTTAAGCAGACCATAGCTTGATCGTATGAAAGCTCTTGGGTATTTTCTAGTAATTCAACAATCTGTTGATGAACTTCATCACGATGAATCAACTGGATGCTTTCTATTAGTTTCTTTTCTATATTATAAGGATAATGAAATTCAAGTTGATTTTTGTTATTATTTTCTATTGAATATATTGAAGACTCGAAGATTTTTCCCTTTCCTTTAAAAAAAACGGCTTGTTATGTTTTCTTTTGCATAGCGATAGGAATTCCGTATTTCTCCTTTTGAATCGACAATCGGTCCAATCCCTACAGAAAGAGTAAAATCATAGAGCTTTACGATTGACTTTTGGATTTCTGTAATCACATTGTATAAATCTACTGGATATACTTTCTTCTCAAGTTGACAAAGAAGCCCAATCTCATCCTTATCAATAACAACAGCTTCCATCCCGCTTAATTCTTCAGCAATATAGCAAATGGAAAACTGCGTCAGTGAAGATGTTTTTTCATCGTGCTTTTGTTTAAACGTTTGATATGAGTCAATTTTGAATAAGATGACAACAAAGAATGGACCTTTCATAAGCTCGAGAAATCGGTTTTCTAGATCAACTTGACTCCCCTTCATATGGTGGAGCAATTGACTTTTTTTTGAGCAACTGTAAGAGCTGGCTCAAGATGAACCATTTTCTTTTTCATAGAGTTGAATGCCTCTTCTAGCATTAGAAATTCATTGAGTTTTTTTTGATTCTTTTTGCTTATTAGTATAGGTGCCTGTAGCTTTATCATTAATCGCTCGATGGGATCATACATTCGATTGGTCAACCAAAAAGATAAAAAAAAGACATAATAAAAACATACCTAAAGCTGTTAATAAAATCGTTTGTCTTAAATTATTTAAATTCGGAAGCAGTTCCTTGTATCGTTTTTTTACTAACGAAATACCAGTTCAAGTCATCAGCTTTGACATAACTTACTAAGTAACTCTCTCCATCAACATTCGTTCTAAAATTTCCACTCTGTTGATTTGAATCGGTCATTTGCTTAAAATACGGCTCTTTTAAAACGCTTTCAAGAAAGTTGTACTCCTCATTTTGCGTGAGAATAATCCCCTCAGTATCGATTACAAGTAAATCATCTGCTCCTTCATACTTTAGTGATGCTGTTAAATTTTGAATGTATTCTACATCAACATTAATAACAATAGCTCCGTTCTTCGGAAAGTAGGAATTGTATCCTGGTACAAGCACAAACGAAAGTACATTAAATGGTTGACTTCTCGTTAGGCTGCCCACCTTTCTCGGAAATAGACTATTAAATTGCCTTACAGTATTAGACTCAATATTATCAAGTATCTCACTCTCTGCTTCTCGAGTAATCCCTTTATTATTCATATATCTATCTGTATAACCGTTATAAATTCCAATGTACTGAACAAATGGATACGTCGACTGGATCCCCGACAATTCCTCAAGAACTTGGTACTCCTCTAGCCGATCAATATTTTTGTTGTACATTGCCTCAATAATCGTTTGATTAGTTATTAAATGCGTACCAATATTGTGTACCTGATTATTTACAATTTCAGAAGTATAGCTTGTTTGCTTAAGCATTGACAGTGAAATATTCTCAATTTCTTTAATCGAGTTTTTCGAAAACAAAAAGTAAAGTGTTGTACTAATAATGATAATGGCAAGTAACACTACTAATAAAAAAACTAAATAACATTCGTCGATAAGTCGAGTGATGAATTAATTTATTTCGTATAAACACTGCTGCCCCCCTTTTTAACTGATTCGATTATAGTGTAAAAAAAGGCTTCGCACTACATGTTTGCTAAAAAGTGAACTTTTCAAAAAAAATCGAAGATTAAACTTTGTGCGAATCTAATGCGATTTCATATTATTGGAGTTTACACTACTTCTCGCTGAGTCTATTCTAGCTTTAGTTCCCTAACATTAATTTCAAAGGAGAGAGCGAATAGATGAAAACACTGAAAATAAAAAGAAGCACCCAGACCCCTGTTCACGTGATATCCCCCAAGAAGAAGAGCTTTTTTCAAGAAATTCGTTCGAATTATCTTGCTTATTTATTGGCTTTACCTGCTGCTATATATACGTTTATATTTGGTTACGCTACGTTCCCGTACATGCTAATTGCCTTTCAAAAATTTGATTATCGTCTAGGAATTTTCGGATCAGAATGGGTATGGTTTGATAACTTTAAATTCTTTTTTTCTCTCCGATCAAGCATGGCAAGTCACATTTAACACGATTCGTTTAAACTTTTTCTTTATACTTTTCGGTACGGTATTTGCTCTGTTATTAGCCATTTTATTTAGCGAATTAAAAAGTCGAATATTTGGCAAGTTCACACAATCAACAATATTACTGCCTCATTTTTTATCGTGGGTTGTTGTTAGTTACATACTCTATAGTTTATTTGCTACGAACTTTGGACTTATTAATCAAGTAATTACTTCATTTAACCTTAATCCAATTAATTGTATTCGAGCCCACAATATTGGGTACAAATCTTAGTTGCTACACATGTTTGGAAAGAAGCCGGTATTTCTCTTGTTATTTTTCTAGCGGCCATTTCAGGAATAGATTCATCTCTTTATGAAGCAGCAAAAATAGATGGAGCTGGACGATGGCAACAGATTCGCTCAATTACATTACCAATGCTAATGCCCACAGTTTCAATTCTTACTTTACTTGCACTAGGAAAGATAATGTTTGCTAGCTTTGATATGATTTACGCTATTATACAAGACAATGGACTACTGTATTCAACAACAGATGTCATTGATACATACGTCTTTCGCTCACTAAGAACAATTGGAAACCCCTCACATGCTATGGCAATTGGAATTTACCAATCGGTTGTTGGATTCATCCTTGTTTTTGGAGCAAATTGGATTGTTAAAAAGATAAATCCTGATAATGCGTTATTTTAAATTTACTGAAGGAGGTTCGTTCACATGAATAACAAAAAAAACAATATTCGACTATATAAATATCGTCATCATTTCCATTGTTTCTATTATTAGTCTTCTTCCTCTTGTACTTATTTTAATTGTTTCATTGACAGATGAAGCCTCGATTCATGCAAATGGATATAGTTTCTTTCCAGAGCAGTTTTCGTTGGAAGCATATCAAATGCTGTTAAACAACCCTATGCTCATTCGAAGCTATTTTATTTCCATTATAGTAACAACATTCGGAACAATACTTGCTGTCACCATAACGGGAATGGCTGGATATACGTTGTCAGCTAGTCACATTAAATACCGTAATATTTTAGCACTATTTTTCTTCATCACATTAGTTTTTAATACCGGTATGGTGCCTTGGTATATGATCAATAACAACTTAGGTTTACGGAATAATATCTTAGCTCTAATTATTCCTACACTTGTCTTCAACCCCTTTAATTTATTTCTAGTTAGGAACTATATGAAACAAATACCCAACTCTTTAATTGAAGCAGCTCGAATTGATGGAGCAAACGATTACTTTATTGCATTTCGAATCTATTTTCCTTTAAGCTTACCAGTCCTAGCTACAATAACATTATTTTATGGCATTGGTTACTGGAACAATTGGTTTAATGCTATTATGCTAGTAGATGATCAAAACCTATATCCGTTACAATACCTATTGTTTCGATTAAATTCAGAAATCAATATGATTACCCAGATGCAAGCCATATCTGGGGATGGAGGGGCGGGTCTCTTACCGACAGAATCAGTGAAAATGGCTACCGCAACCCTAACAATTGGACCAATCATTTTGCTCTATCCTTTTCTACAAAAACATTTTATCAAAGGTCTCTTGATCGGATCAGTAAAGGGATAAAGTAGATGTTAAATTATACAGGAATAAGGAAGAAAAGCTTGCATTCCACTTGATAAGGAAGCTCAGAACTTTTATTATAAGTTATCTTTGTCTCAAGTTTGACACAAATCACTACGGAAATCTTTAAAAACACTGATTTTCTTGGGCTCAAAGCGGGGCTGTCTCAAATGCCCCCTAACATAACCCGTCTGAGACAAACTAAAGTACCTCTTCCACGCCACGAGTCTGCTTGTTGTCCTTGTTGTTGCTGAGCCATTGAAATTCCCTCCGTAAATCATGTTTTTGTACGTGTAAAGTAACTATTTATTCGCAGTGACAAAGTAGTAAACAATTTCCTTTTTCCCATTCAAGTTGATAACCGAACATTTGTTGAACAAATCTTTCAAGAATTAATTTTGCATCATTCTAGTAACCGCTTACTTTCTCCCTTGAAAGTGAAATCACTCCTGCTAGAATTGCTGCATTATTTTTTGGAGCATGCCGGGTTTGAGACCTCCGCTTTAGAAAGCTCTCTCACCCACGAAAAACTAGAAACCGTGCTTCAATACATGGAGGAGAACCTTTCGGAGCCACTAGATCTAACAGTTCTAGCAAAGCTGGTTCACCTTCATCCCAATTATTTCAGTCAGCTGTTTAAAAATATGCTCGGCGTCTCACCCATGTATTTTTTGAAACGAATGCGAATGGACAAGGCAAAGGTGCTTCTTGAACAAACCACATTACCGATCACAGAAATCGCAACACTGGTTGGGATTGAACCGCATTACTTCAGCCGCATCTTTAAAGAGCAAGAAAGCTTTACACCTTCTGATTATCGAAATCGGAGCTTATTCCAATAGTGAATGCACGAAAAAAAAAGCCCTGCTACACGTAACATAGCAAGACCAACTTCACTATTTTTCGATTTGATAAAATGAACCTTTAATCAGCGGGGGCTTCTCGCTCTCATGCTGTCCGGAACCAGTAACTTCTATCGATGATCGAGCTCTCATGAAATGTACATGATGTGAGAGCTTGCTCAAACTTACTCAGTACACTTCATAATTTTGCCCAGTTTGAGCACCATCTACGCTTTTTTTTGTACGCAAGTGCTACACGACTGGCAGGAACAGGGTCAAAGCCTGGAAAAAATGGACCATATTTGTCTACTGATTCTTTCAAAACATTCGGGCTTACACTTTAATGCGAATTCCTCGTAGCATTTCAATCGATGCGGCTTTAACAAATGCCTTCACACCGCCGTTTGCCATAGCTGCAGATGCTCCTTGTGGTATAGGATCATCCATCATAATAATAGTGGTCAACGTAAAGCTCCCTGCATCCCGGACATGCTCCATCCTTAGAAGTACCAAATTTACTTGTCCAGCTAATTTGCTTTGGATACCAATTTCATTTAATTCTGGTGTAAGCTCGGTAAGGGGTCCGAAGTGTGCACCGCCTGCCGCACTAAGAAACGGATGTCAGGCTACTTCACATCTAAACCATTTCGTCCCGCTTGAATTATCTCATGATCGCCTACTAATTCTCTTCTAATTGCGCTCCCTATCGTACCGCTTGCTCCTATTATTAGAACTTTCAATCATAACACCCTTTCGTGCAATCAGATCCTCTGTCCTCACTATGTTACGGAACAAATTCTTAATTGCTGCTTCAATCCATTCTACCAAAAAGGGTACTGTTTTTCACATAGTTCTGCTTACACATCACGGCCGCCTTCTTTCTCTGGATGCTTTCACCAGACTAAAAAAACAGCAGGATGCATGAGGTTAGACTCATGTTTTAAAGAACGTCTATTCACGTGCTTTTATTTCTGCAATCAGACTTGAAATTTCTTCTTCGACTTGACGAACGTATGAGTGTACATCCAAATCAGAATAGATAAATTCTACAAAGATTTCTGCGCGCTTCGCACCAAGTTCAGTCTCATATTGAGACTTCCGATTCGGTTCGGCAAATTCCTGTGTAAAGATTGCATCGTAATTTACCTCTTCAAAAAGTGGTTCTACTTCAATTTGATCGCGTACGTTTAAATCGGATAAAGGTAAACGTGAAACATCCCCAACTTGATTGTAATAGTTTATCAGCTGTTCATCTGAAAGCAAATACATCAAAACTTCAAATGCATCTTCTTTAAATTCGCTAGCATTTGAGATTCCATATGTCCAAGCGCCTCCTCCAGCAATTCCAGGGATATCCTCCATTCAGGAGCCGTGGTCACTTCCCAGCTCGTAAATGTATCAGCTGTGCCTAACAATTCCCCGTGGTTGAATGAGTGAGGCAGCATTGCGACAACTTGATCGCCAGCAAAATAATCCCATGCTCCTTTCGCAAAGTGATCATCGCCCATCATATTTCCAGGTATGGAATAAATCTCTTTTGCTTGTTCAAGCGCGCGCTTCCATATCGGATGAGAGGATAGTTGTGCTTCATCCGTATCTGGATCTAAAATCGGCGTATCCAGAGTAAGAAATTGGCCTAAAAACTCCGGAGAGAATCCCATTCCCATATACTGAACGCCATTGACTTCTGCTGTCAGCTTCCTAGCTAAATCAGTCGCTTCAGACCAAGTCATTCCTTCCTCCGGATATGGCTCCCCAAACAAATCAAAGATCTCCTTGTTATAAAACATTCCGTTTCTAGGTGCTTGATATGGAAGCACTTGAATCCCTTCAGCAGAATACATTTCAATATGATCAATGTTCCGCTGTACAAACCGTGACATATCGACATCATACTGAGCAATCAATTCTGATAGATCAAATGCTAGCTCAAGCTCACTAAACATGCCTAAGGTGTTTGTTGTCGTTCGGTAAATATCTGGAAATTCTCTCGCTAATAATAATTCCTCTATTTGCTCTTTATTCGGCTCTTGACCACTTCGTTCCAATGTAATGTGTGGAAATTCATCTGCTAAATCCTGTACAAATTCACCCCAATATTCATCTCCCTGTCCCCAGGCAATCCTTAGTGTGATAGTTCCTTTGGTTCGACTTGTACTTCCTCATCCTCATTTAAGGCATCTGCAGCCCCTGTTGTCTCGGCAGCAGGCTCATTTTCTCTATCGCTACAGCCCCAAATCAGCGGCGAACAGACGAACAAAATAACAATAAATGTTATGTTTCCATATCTTTTCATCGTTTATCGTGCAGAAGCCTTTGAACGAGATAGAATTCAACCTTACACACCATCTGCACATCCCTCCTTTTTCATATTCTAGACAATAAATGTAAGCGATTTCAATTTGTTTTTTTTGAAAGCTTTCTCCAACTTTGTTGCCTATCCATGTTTTCAAACAACCGAAAATAAAGGAACATGCATCACCCTTTGATAAGAGATCATCCAAAACTACGGACATTATCCCTCCCTTATTCTTTGTTTACACTACTCCTTCCAAGTATGAATCGAGTTTGAAATGGCTTCAACCTCGATTATGACATGTTTCATGTCCGATTCAGACATTTAAACGGACAAACGGTCTCAAACAGCTCAAAACCGTTCGCTGAAAAAATGCTCGCTCTCCGCTGCTGCGGAAGTCTGCGTGACATTTCAGCTGGCAATATCCTGTTAAAGGAATCAAAAAAAGCTCGAAGCAGGCAAGGTGGAACTATAATATAGTAGCCTTAATGATTAGCTTAGTTTGGAGGGAGAAAAATGACCAATCAATCATGCTGCTCCGTCAACCGTGGACAAATCGAACAGATCCAGCAAACGGAGCCGTCACCGCAACGCTCAGAGACAAAAAAACATCAGGAGAACCTGATTGAGCTGCTTGGTGGAGAATTCTTAATGGGAACAGATATAAAGAAGGATTTCTAAGTGATGGAGAAGGACCGATTCGACGAGTCTCAGTTAAAAATTTGCTATCGATCGCTATACCGTCACCAATGAACAATTTCATGAATTTATCAGTGAAACCGGCTACAAGACAGAGGCTGAACAATTTGGCTGGTCCTATGTCTTTCACTTACTCGTCTCTCCACAAGTGAAGCAAACCGCACTTGGTTCACCACAGCAAATCCATGGTGGCTTGCCGTCAAACGGGGCTACTTGGAAACAGCCAGAAGGACCCGACTCCTCCATCGAATCGCGGATGGATCACCCTGTTGTTCATATTTCATGGAATCATGCCAATGCCTACTGTCAGTGGTCAGGCAAGCGATTGCCTACAGAAGCAGAGTGGGAATACGCTGCACGTGGGGGGCTTGTCCAAAAGCTTATTGAAATTTTTAAAAAAGCCCTTTGTAATATTTGGCAAAAAAATTTTCCAATGGAAAATACGCAGAAGGATGGACACTTGTCAACAGCGCCTGTCGACGCATTCCCTCCTAACCATTTTGGTTTACATAATGTAGCTGGGAATGTCTGGGAATGGTGTTCAGATTGCTTTTACCCGAATCACCCTAAAGAAGAAATTATTGTTGAACCTCTTGGTCCTTCAAACGGACAAGCCGAGTGATGAGAGGCGGCTCCTACCTTTGTCACCACAGCTATTGCAACCGGTAATCGTGTTGCAGCTAGAAGCAGTAATACACCTGACAGTTCAACGGGTAATATCGGGTTCCGTTGCGTTTCAGACCTTGCTGAGTAATGAAAAAAAATGCATGTGAAGCCGGAAAGCATTCCGTTCGCATGCGTTTTTCTTCTGCTTGTATTGACTAACATTACCCACCGTCAATCCAATTCGAATTCTTTAGTCAGTCCAAATGGATTGAAGCTGATATACTTGATATTGTTCGATATCAACTTGTCCTTTTTCTGTAAAAAGCTGTGTTTGTGTGCTGTCAGTACGTGTTGGGTATACCCGTGCTGACAAGGAGTGTTCATGCTGGACAATTACTTCAATAATCGTTGAGGCATCAAGGAATATCTGTACTTCCAAGGTACTACCATCTTTACTTTCAGGTAAAGGCATAACCAGTGGATGCTGAGCAAGTGACGTATCTAAGCTTGATTGACTGCGATCAAGAATCACTTGTTCTTTCTCATAGTCAATCAAGAGCCGGGTTTCCTCTTCTCCATCAGGCGAAGCAAACAGACGCATCCCCCATATTCCTTTATCGGTTAGTGGTTTGGCTTTCACTTGAATTTCCAGCTGCTGGCCATCCACCACATCCTCCTCTCTTTGCAAAACATCGACAGCTTTCGTTTATTCAATTCTACATCGAATTTCAAATTCCATTCTCTCTTGAATGAAAGTTCAAATAACCGCAATACCTGCTGGCGGAATTAAATCAGCTCTTCCATCCTTCACATGGACCGTTATCTTCCCAGTTGCAACGGTCAGTGTGAGCGTTGTATCCGGCATATTGGACGGAATATTGGGTTGAAAATGAATGAATGTCCACCCTGGTTCCCCGGGCTTAATTCCAAAAATGTCTTCAACCAAAATTAGAATTGGTGCGCTGGCCCAAGGATGACAAAGACTCGTGTTCCATTTTAACCGCTTCGACCATGCTTCAAAACAAGTCGTTGCGCCTTCATTCAGCATGTTTGCCCAATATCCGGTTCGTTCAACAAGGTCAGGCTTTTCTTTATCGACTGCTTTTTCCACTTGTCGTTCCGTTGATACAATCGTTTGATAAGCAGCCTCGTACTCACCTGCGGCAATTAATGCCTGCAAATAGAAATAAGCCATATACACACCACAGGTCATTCCTTTTCCCTTTAGAAAACGTGTAACTTGGACATGTTTTTTCACTGGCACAAGCCCTGCATAAAGCGGCAGGATATTGGCATGCAATGAAGTATGTGAGGAATTTTCAGCGTCTCGATACAAGCCGCTTTCCGGATCGAAAAAGATCCGCTGAAATGCCTTGGCTACGGATGTAAGCTCATAGGGCTGCGGTTCCCCCAGTTCTTCTTGAATCAGATTAACAGTAGACAAACAGCGGTAATAAAATGCATTAATCACATTATGACAGCCTTCCGCCGCAGAATGACCAGGCAAAGGAAAATCATACCCATCCCGATAATTCGGCGGCCAATCAACTAAATTCGGTTTATCGCTCCCTTTACGAAGCAGTCCATCAGCTCGGGCATATTTCCGAAAATATTCAGCAACTCCAACCGCATATGGCGCCATTTCTCGCAAAAAGTCTTTGTCACCTGTATACCGGTAATATGACCATAATTGATCTGGCCACTGCAAAGAATAATCGGCAAATTCTTGCATGAAATGACCTGGGGCCACTGCCATCATCCCTGGACAAATCTGAGTGGAATGTGCAAAATCAATGAGTGCTTTGCGATATAGCCGTAAATCACCGCTTAGTAATGCATGCGCGGGTGCAGTAATGGTATTGTCACCTAAATATTGTCCTTTTTCTCTCGTTGGGCAATCAACAAAGTGCTCTTGGGAGCTGAATTTAACGGTATTCCGACACATTTCCCAAATGCCTTGTAACAATTGATCCTCTGAACGAAACGTACTTGCTTCTTCTGGGAATGGATAATGCCTTACAATTGCCATTATGCTTTCCGGTTGAATCACTTCAATATCACCAATTACTTCAACATATCGAAAGCCTTTATAATCGTATCCTTCCAATTCATCCACACCGCCAGATAAAATCCATTGTTCTTGATATGTCGTACTACAACGCATTTGATAACGCACGCTGACTCCAGTCGATGCTAATTCTTCTCCATAACGAAGCTCTAATGTTTGTCCTTTGCTGCCTCTTGCCTGCATCGTCAACTGGCCTGTTATTTCTTGACCAAAATCGATCAGATACCTGCCATCCTCTGTCTTATGTACTGTGGTGGAGTGAGGCGGTAGACTTGCAATGTCGGTGTCGGCTGCAGCAATAATGTATAGTCCGTTACGCTTTTTTCACAAGCTTGCATCCAATGGTCATCCTGATACCTCACCGCTTTCCAGCCTTTTTCCACTTCTCTGCTGTCCATCTGCTCGACAAATTGCGTCTCATACGCAATCGTTCCAGCATTCTGATCACCATACGCCAAGGAACGCGTATATTTCCATGAGGCGTCACTTGCCTCCATTAACAAGCCATCACAAAATAATTCAGCTATCATACCCTGTCGATAATCGGCACTATTTAATGCACGATTCACTAGTCCTTGATAATACACATGAACAGCAACGACATTTTCTCCTGCCTGCAGCAGATCAGTAATGTCATACTGATTATAAAAGTAATGAGAAGCATAGCTTTGCGCTGGCCCTTGTCCAACAAAACAGCCATTAATAAACAGCTTGTAGTAATCATCAGCCGAAATGTCGATCTGTGCATGCTTTGGTTTTTCATTAAGTACAAACGTATGACGAACCAACATATGCTGATTCCGCAAATCCTCTCGATGCTCATCGACATTCTTTTTTTCTGTCTCTACAGCTTTATGAAGCAAGTGACGCGGTGACACTTGTTCAAATCGTTCATCTGTTATCCATCTTGCTGTCCAATTCTTTTCTACCGTCATTCCCGATTCCTCCCCTATGAGCAGAACCTCATATTTTACAATGAATTCGTATTTTATCCTCTCATTCTAAGTATGAATCGAGTCCAGCTTTGCTTCAACCTTGATTGTGACATGCTCCATGTCTGATTCAGACATGTTATTTAAATATCGGCGAAACCTTATCGCGGAAGCTTTGGCTTTTCTTAGTAAGGTCTTCCTTGTAAAAGCTAAACTTTCTGATGATAGACCAAGCGACCTCATCGTCATTAGTTATACATCGGTTCAAGCAAAAGATAAATAATTATAACTGTTCAGAAAATATAAATTGTCATTAAAACGTTTGTCATTCGCTTCGCTCAATAGCCATGTTTGTTCGATAAACACTAGGTGGACAACCAACTTTTCGCATAAACAATCTATTAAAAAAAAGAAGGGCTTTCGTATCCCACTTGTGCAGCGACCGTAATGATCGTCGCATTCGTTTGTCGAAGCAGCTTCTTTGCTTGCTCGACACGCAAGTGATGGACGATTTCCATCAGGCTTAAGCCTGTCTCCTTAATCAATATCCGATGCAGCTGACGCGTACTAATATGAAACAGACAAGCAATTGAGTCAACATTAATTGGTTGATAGGCGTGCCGCTCCAAGTAACCGCAAATTCGGCGTGCTCGCATATCAACACCCCATTTCTCAAACGGCTCATTCTTCTTTTTATGATACCGTGATAATAGTACAAGAAGCTCTATCAGCTCCATCATAATCAGTGACTGGTAACCGGGAGAGGCTTCTTCAATCTCTTCCATCATGCGTTCTAATAAACGATGAACCGTTTTTGATTCCTGTTCATTGAGACGCAGCAAGTGATGGTGAAACCGCTTATAACTATCTAAAAAAGGTAGCACGTAAAGGAAATCTAACGAATGAGCTAATCTCAATTCATGCAACAATGATTCAGAAATTAAAGCAGGCGTAAACAAACAGTTGATGATGTCCAATGATTCTTTTTCTTTAATTCGGTAAGTATGTACCTCATCTGGATTGATAATGAACACATCACCAGAGCGAATCGGATACTGCTCAGCTTCATATTCATGAATCGCTGATCCCCTTAAGACATAAACAAGCTCGACGAAATCATGTGTGTGCGGTACACGATCTGAATCATGATGAAAGGCTTTCACCCAAAACGGAAAATCCTCTTGCAAAAAAATGGATGCTGGAGTAATGGAAAGTCATCATTCAATCCCCCTTAACCATTCAGCTCCACTCTACTTTGTAAAAGCTGGAGATGAATCGACTAAACATAATCAACATCTGCCAAGCTTATTGACAGATGTCGTGTATCAAGCACTCTTGCTCTCAGCAGACAGTAATCTGCTAAGCCTTTTATTAAAACCTTCCCTGATTCTATATTCGCATTTTTTTTGTAAAAAAATCCTCCTCCCCCTTCACCATCTGTTGATCATGAAAATCAGCAACTGGCGGATCATTGAAAGCAAGATGCCCATTCTCGCCAACCCCTAAGCAAACGATATCAATCGGAGCCTCCTCCAATAACTCGCTTAGCGTACGCACTCTTCTTGTTCTTGATTTGAGCTATCAATAAAATGAACATGGCCCACATTAATATAGGAAAACAACTAATCCTTTAAAAATTGTCCAAATTGCTGCTCAGCTCCTGGTTGCAGACCAATGTATTCATCCGTATGAAAAGCTGTCACTCGTGACCAATCAATCTCTTGATTCGCACGTAATGTTTCAAGCATTTCATTTTGAGATGGTGCTGATCCAAAAATCATTCGAATCGATTCTTTTTCTGCTAATAATTCCTTCATTTTAGCGGCTACCGCACTGCCCCATTTGTTTCCGAAAGGCATAGACCTGCACAGCTAACTTCTCAACCTTTTTTTTCTTTCTATTGGTTCAATACTGGCATTCATTGCTTTTTAGCCCCTTCCCATGTCATATTGTTGCTCTTTATATACAAGCATCCTCACGTCGTTTTCCTCCGTGAGGATGCCGTGAGCTAACCCTTCTTGCTTATTCCACTATTTGACGCAAAAGAAATGCGCTCTCCTATTAAGTAACAGTTTCCTTCACGAGCTTCCGTAATCCAGCCAATGTCATGTCTGTACCCTGCATTGCGTTCCCGCCGTCTGGTACGTAATGTGTTTCGATTGTAAACAAACCGGTATAGCCGTCCTTCTGCAGAGCCTGTAAATGTTCGGTAAAAGGGACTTCCCCTCACCAATGGGGACACAAATACCTCGTCCTCATCCACATAGGCATCTTTTAAATGAACCTGCCCAATCAATCCTTTCACTGCCTGATACCCTTCTGGATATGCAGAACGACCGCCATGAACCTCATTCCCTGGATCCCAGAGAATTTTGACATGCGGGGAATTTTCCAGTAACAGATAAATACCAGCTTTTTCTGCTACACGAGCGGCCCTCTTCACATGCTGAATGATTTCCTTCTCATGTGCCTCAGGGTCTTTCTCTCGCCGAAAGGAGAAAATACGCACCTTGTCCGTCTGAAGCTGCTTACAAATGTCAACTACTCGATCTAATTTTGAGAAGTGTGCTTCGATACTTACTTCTGTTTGTCCAAACGTATCTCCAGAAGCCACCTCTCTCGGATCAAGCGCACATTTAAATAATGGTGAGGCAATACATGAGATGAAGAGATCTCTTTTTTCAACCTCAAAGCGCAAATCTGCAAGTTCTGTATCTGACAAATCAGCAACATTCTTGCCATTCACAAATCGAACTTCTACATGCCTCAACCCGTTAGCTCTTACCCTATCTAAAGCTTCGACTATATTTTCTGATACTTCATCTGTCAAAACACCTACTCTTTCAAGCACGAATGTGTCCTCCTTCCCCTCTATAATTTCACCGTTTCTCCGGTTCGACGGCTTTCATTCGCAGCTTCTAGAAAACGAATGATCTCGACTGTTTCATCGATTGGAATCGCTGCATTTCCAGTTTGGAAAAATGGCATAATGACTTCTAACAGTGAGGCATAATACGGCTTACCAGCTACATTCACAAATTCAATTCCCTTTTGGTAATGAATTGTTGTACCAAATATATTATTTCCTTTACGATTTCCTCTTAAGCTGCCAAAACGGCCATCCTGCCATTCTCCAATAATCAAATCATAGTCATTATTTTTAATCACCGATACTTGCTTGCAGCCTTTTCCTAAAATACTATACAGCATCTCAGCAGTGTGTACCCCGTACCAAAATAAGCCATGATGTTCTTCAAGGGCAAGTGGTCCATACGCGTCAGCTCCGCCCTGAAATTTGTTAAGTAATCTTAAATCGTTTACTACAAGTGTTTGTTACAATTGTTTGTTTATTTTTATTTAAATGTACGTTTACTTTATGCGTTTGTTGTAAACGTTTGTAGTATATCATTACAGAAAAAAAATACTCCAGACAACAATATGTCAGGAGCATCCTTATGAACGCATTTGATTCAAAAATTCGCTAACTGCATTTTTCATATTCCCAGCCTGTTGCATGAAATTCTCAGAATTCCAATCAATCAAGTGCAAAAGCGAAATCTGGTCAGCTTCAGAGTTATTTTCGTTAATAAATTTAAGCACTTCTTTTAGCTGTTTTTTTTCTATTGTGGTCCAAGCCTGACATCACATGAGTCTCAATAAAGTATCGGACGATGTTGGAGTTTAAACGACTCCTGAAGTAAACGTGCAGTTGCTCCGGACACAGACTTGTCTAACGCATAAGCGAAATCAACAAGTTGATTATAGTCTTCTTTCGGGCTCTGACCTTCCCATTTTGGGCTTCAGGTTTTCGGAAGCCCAAACTCCCTCATCTTCAGTATGAGTATGTCTCGACTAGGTGATCCATATGACAATGCGGTTATGGAGTCTTTTTACAAGACGCTCAAAACCGAACTCATGGCTGGAGAAAGGTTCACAAACATGCGTCAAGCCCAGAATGCTATTTTTGAGTCCATTGAAATGTTTTACAACACCAAGAGGATGCATTCATCATTAGGTTATATGACACCGGTTGAGTATGAACAATATCATTGTTGGTTCATTTTAACTCCTCCTCTTCCAATGTAATCATTCTAGCCTGATGACTCGTTCTATTTGTCATTCCTGTCCTCTTTTGGATTTTTCTTAACTTTAATGCCACTTGTAATTCTAAACTACTATCTGCGTTCTCAAGGTCAAGATTTAATAATGAAGAGATTTTTTTCAATTCGATAGACGATCGTATTATAATGAGTGAAAAGTTTATTTGCCGTCAGCCTGATGTTTCGGTTCGATTGAAAATAAACTTCTAACGTTTCAATATACTCTTCTCCTTTTTTTTGATGTCTTTCTAATGGTCCTACTATTTCGTCTAAATAATCATCTACTTCTTTTCCTTGAGGTAACAAATATAACAATCGAAAAAGATGAAGCTCTTTATACGTAATAATTGTATCTTTAAAAGCAAATTTTTTTACTTATCGTTTTTACATTTACAGCAAGTTGGTAACTTGTTGTAATATTCTCCATCGAATTCACAGATTCTCCAAGACATAATCGATAATCTGGCTGATGCTTTTTAAATAAGTAAAATTTCTCTAATTCTGCATCAATGATTTGAATGGTTTGTTGAAGGTATAATTTTGATTCTTCTACTACGACTAATACAAATTCTCCATTTAATATTGTACTAAACACGTTCCCATGCACAGTAACTGATAAGTTTTTCATAAAGTATTGAAATTCTTCACTTGTTGTAAAAGCATCGCTCTTTTCTGTGGAAAGGATGATGGCTTGGAACCATTTATTTTTTTTAAATCTAAATCTAATGAACTCGTTCTAACTTCCAAGTCTCTACGTGTTAACATATCTCCTATAAGCAGGTCCTGAACAAATTGGTCCAAATACTTTTTCTCAATTTTTTTCCGAGCAGTTATATTCGCTAACTCCATGTTTAGCAATGAACGAATCTTTTCAATCGTTAAACAATCCACATCTGTTAATTTATAATTTGTTTCAACACAAGAAATAAATGGAATGTAGTTTAATAACCCTTCGTTCGCTAATGGGGTAGAAAAACAACGAAATTTCTCATTCCTCACGTTGATCGTTGTAATGCCAATGCCTGTCTTAGATTCAATGTCTTGCGCAACCTTAAATATTTCACCCGAATCTAGCACTTCCTCTAATAAAGGAGCGATAATATTACCTTCCAAATCATAGACAATAATCGGATTGCCCATTAACTTTTCTAAGTGGTAAATCACTTCTGAAATATCTTTACCTTGCATAATCTGAATACTAAACTCTTGCACACGGTTATTTAATGTAATTAAATGCTCAGATTCTTTATGAAAAACTTCCTCCATTGCCACTCGAACCACATCCGAAAAAAAATAGCACTTGGAGGAATCTCAATTACCGGGAAATACAGCTCATTTGCCTTCTCTAATAAACTATCAGGAATAGTAGGAATAAACCGTCTCACCTTAATCCCGATTCCCGCTACTTTTTTTCTCTTGTAGCTTTTCGAGTAAGTTCACGAAATCATCAAGGTTGTCACGAAATGGATATCCATTCGTCATAATAAACTCATCTTCTCTAACCCAATCTAAAATATCAGGGCCACCAATAATGTTGACACGGCTAATAAGTTTATGTGTATTTGTATATCCAGCAGCAACTACAGCACCTTCCATCGGAGCAAGTTGCAACAACTCATCAATACTGAGCCCTCTCTTTTCTACTTCCTCAATCATTTTCATCCTCTCCTAAAAAGGATCCAAAGTTTGTTTTAATAAGCAGTTTTTACCCTCTGCTCTCGTTAAAAACGGTGTTCCTCCAATTTCTGAAAATCTCCCTTAAAACCCGTTAATCTTGTGTCAAAAACTCATTTGTAAAATATCTTTCCACTTCAAAGCGCTCTGTAATTAGCTCACTTTCTTCTAAAATATCGAGGGTTCGCTCCATGTTTTCTGACGACATCCAACCGTAAGGGACACCATCAAATAGAGCAATCTCCTCTAACCTTTCAATTTGTCCTTTCGCAGTCTCAACATCTATTGCCTCAGGAAAGAGCTCTGCTGAATTTTCAGCTGCTTCTTGTGTATGATCAAAAGTGTATTCAAACCCTTTATTTAAGGCGGCTAAAAAACGTTTCACAGTGTTTGGATTTTCTTCTATAAATTTATCGTTACTAATAATCGTCAAACTTGCTAAATCAAAGCCATAATCTGCTAAATATAACGGAGTTAAGTCTACTCCCATTTGTTGTTCAAAAACGGGATACTCATTTGTTGAAAAGATAGCCACCGCTTCGACTTCTTTATTTAAGAACAAACTATTTCTCGCTGATGTTTCGACCGGTAGTGCTTTCACCTTCGATTCATCAACCCCATTCGCCTGCAGAAAATTAGGGAAAACATTCGTTAAAGAAGACGATATCGAAATAGAAATGCTCTTACCTTCGAGATCCTTTGGCGTCTCAACTGGTGTATCGGGATGAGACACAATTAAAAACGGCGAACGGCTCATATAAGAGGCAATCATTTTAATCGGCATTCCTTCAACTAATCCTTGAGCAGGTTCAACCGTTGATGTAATCCCAAAATCCTCCTGACCTTGGGCAACAGCTTGCATAACCGATGCCGAACCATTTCCTTCTAACACCTCAACATTTAACCCGTACTCTTCAAAAAAGCCTTTTTCTTTGGTCATAATTAAGGGAGCAAACTCCCCTTTAAACTTCCAATTCAACCGTAATGTCACATCTGTTGTCTCAGGTTCACCGATACCATCGACTGTCGCTTCTGTCGCTACCTCTGCATCCGATTCCGTTGATTCTGTTTTCGCTGACTCAGAATCCCCACACCCTGCCAATATGGCTGTAAAAAGCACGGCTCGTACTGTCCTTTTTAAGACCGCCATTAATCAGTACCCCCTGTTAATTTGGATTATGCCTCTGCTAAAATCCCTTGTGATTTAAAAATGGTTCGGACTTCCTTCACATGTTTATCAAACTCTGGTTGCCTTCTTGCTTGAGCATTGCGTGGTCTTTTTTAATTGAACTGGAATTTCCTTCAAAATTGTTCCCGGCCTTTCTGACATCACCACTACTTTATCAGACAAGAAAATCGCTTCTTCAATACTGTGGGTAATAAAAATCGTCGTAAAACCAAATTTATTTGATAACTTTAAAAGGTCATACATCATCTGCTCTCTCGTTAAGGCATCTAATGCTCCAAATGGTTCATCCATTAGTAATAGCTTCGGATCTTGGATTAATGCCCGACAGATAGAGACTCGTTGCCGCATGCCACCGGATAGTTCATGGGGGTATTTATCTTCAAATCCTTTTAACCCAACCGATTCTAATAATTCCATAGCCTTCGCGCGATTCGTTTGGTAATTTTCACGATGAAACCAGGTAATGCCTTTTACTTCCAAAGGAAACAAAACATTTTCTAAAATCGTACGCCATGCCAGCAACACATCTTTTTGAAAAACTACTGCTGATCCTTCCGCTATTTTCTTCAAAGGCGTATGATTAATGACGACTTCACCACTTGACGGTTTCTCTAATCCAGCAATAATTCTCATAATCGTACTTTTCCCGCACCCACTTGGACCAACAACCGCTAAGAATTCCCCAGGTTCTATCGAGAGATAAATATTTTTAAGTGCTTGAATCTCACCAGATTTAGTACTAAAAATTTTTCCAACATTATTTAGTTCTAATTTTGTCGTCACCTTATTTACCTCCTTCAGCTTTTGTTGCGTTATACCAAGGCATCACAAGCCTCTCCACAAGATGTACAGCAAAGAACAACAACATGCCAAGAAGAGCTAGTGCCAATAATGTCGCAAATACCATCACTGTATCTAACCGGTTATTAGCGGTTAGTTGTAAATAGCCCAGCCCCCTCTCTGACGCTACAAACTCCCCAACAATAGCGCCGACCACCGCTAGCGTAATCCCCACCTTAAATCCACCAAAAAGATGGGGCAAAGCATTTGGCAGCCGTAGGTAGTAAAAAAATTTTCCATTCCGAAATCCCAATCGAACGACCGAGGTCATGCATATCTGAATCAAGGGAACGGAACCCAACAACTGAATTAATCACAATCGGAAAAAAAGGAAATTAAACTAGCGAGAAGAACCTTTGTAGCTAAACCATAGCCAAACCAAATGACAAGAATGGGAGCAACCGAGACCATTGGAATACATTGAATCGCAATGATAATTGGATAAAAAGAAGTCGCTAAGTAACGTGAATACACAATCGAAATCGCAAGCGGCACACCAACTAGTAAACTTAAGCCAAATCCTAACAATACTTCTGATAACGTTGTAAGTGAGTGGCTGAAAATGAGACTAAAATCTGTGATAAATTTCATAATGATCTCCAGCGGTGAAGGGAGAATATAGCTTGGCATATCCAGCAAAACCGTTAGAGCTTGCCATAAGACCCCTAACCCTACTAATGTCAGTATCGACCAGAGAAACTGTGGAATTTGAACCTTCCTTTTCTTAATAAGGGTATTTGCACGGATAGTTCCCACCTTCATTTTTGTTGACTGCATGGTTATTCCCCCTTGCATTTCATTTAATCATTAACGAACAGCCCCAATGAGCGGGCTGGCACCTCGGCTAGCAAGTCAGTATTCGTTTTTAATGGATAGGATAGCTCGATACGCAACGCATTTAATTGTAGCTTCACTCGTTCATTCTCTGGTTCCGCCTCCAGCCAATTCATAATTTGGTCAATTTCGTTTGATTCGTAAAAACGTAATACATATGCGAGTAGTTGACCATATTGAAGCATATTGCCGCTTCCTAATGGGTTGAAATAATCTCTCAGATTATCTGAACCAAGTTGAATCGTCACCCCTGCTTTCGCTAATTCTTTTACTCTAGTTAAAGAACGTGTCGCGATCGCCGTAGGACAAGTCGTGACCGTCATTCCTGATTTCGCGACCGCTTCAATCGTGTCCATTGCGAGCTTGTCCTCAACGTTCGCTAACGAACAACAATGGATGGCTGTCACTTTATTTTTTTAACTCTTTTTCCGTTGTCACCTTGGCCAAATATGGCAGGTTAAAGTCATCGGCCCTTCCCGTTTCATCCGTATGAATTCAATCCAGTCGAGGTTCCCTTCCTCAGCAATTTCGATGATTTTATTGATATGTGCTTTTCCGTCTTGGTCCATACTTGTATGACCACCAACCCCATTTACACCCAGCCTAATTGCCTCACGAAGAAGAACTTCCGTTTCTGGAAATCGATCAAAGCCTTCTTGATTAAAAGCAACAAGATCAAGAACAAGTCTATCTCTCCATTCTTGCTGGACTTCAAGAAGTGCCTCGACTGCTCGTAACTCAAACAACGGATCGACATCAACATGAGTACGCACATAAGTCGTACCGTATTGGTGCATTTTTTCAAGTGCTAACTTAGCAGCTCCTTTAATTTCCTCCTTGGACAATAGAACTTTCGCATCTCTTGTCCGCTTTGCGCGTATCGGTGCAGGTTCATCTTTATACAAATTCGGCGGGACTAAAAATCCTTTATCAATATGAGCATGATAGTTTTTCCATCCAGAATAATTCACAAGCGCCCTCCTTCCGTAACTCGTATAACCGGTGCAATTAAATTAGCTCCTTGAGGTCCTTGATGTTCCGAACCAGCTGAACATAAAATCCGAGTTTCGCCGACATAACTGCCCACAACGGCATTCGCTACTGCTTTCGCTACAATCCCAGCATGCATCGCCAGAGCATCTGTATGGATCGTATGTCGTTTACCACGAACCGTTTGAATCGCATCGGCCCCGCATTAACAAAAACGTTGACTACTTGCTCCTGTTGTTCTCTCGTTAAAAAAAAGTATCGGTTTTGAGTCCCGCATCGCGAAACGCTTCCTGCATCCCTTTTAAATCCAGTGCATCTGCCATCATCCTGCACCAATATACAAATCACTTTCGGAAGTAGTTGAGTTCCCCATGACAATCACTTTGACAGCCACTTGCTCTTGGCCAGCAGATACTGATGTTTTATTCGAGTAAAGAGAATGATCTCGGTTTAGACTTTCTGCTTTAATGTCTTCTCGACTCACTTCTTGCAAAGCGACAGCTGCCCCTAATGCAGATGCGGCTTTTGATAGAGTTCCTCCGACACCCCACGGAGCCTTCACTTCGACACACTTCACATCCTCCAACGACTCAATTCCCGCTTCTAAAATCGCCTGTTGAACAGCTTCTGTCACTAAATCAAGCTGTTTTAATGTCCCGATCTCATCACTTTTTAAGATAGGCGTTGAAGTAACCCCAAACGCGAACCGTTTTTCCGAACCTATTTGGTTTAATACTCCATTCTCATTTTTAATAAAGAGCGTATAATGAGGCGTCATTAATCCCCCGTCTTGCCAATCATCATCATTGGAATCGTATCGAACACTTCTTGCTTACTAATGTTCAACTTTTCTGATAATAAGAGCTGAAAAGCCAACGTGGCATACCCTCTCGCATATCCGTCCCCTTCCGTCTGAGCAATAATCGCTTTCATGTCCTCTGCTTTAATGTGTTCTTCCTTTAACAATTTCTCTAAAGATGAAACATCCCCAGGATGCTCCATATCACAGCGAATTAATTGGTAGTTCATATAACAAAAAAACCTCTTTTCTAAATATTTAGTGTTCCGGAGATAATTTAATCTTAGCATTCAGAAAAGCTTGAGTAATTGTTTCCTATTCACAATAAAGTATTAATTTTTTTTGTTGCCTATCGCTAATTTTATCCTCCTAAGTCAGATTTCTTCTACATTCTCGTTACATTTTCTGTCGAACAGGCTCCGCACACAACAAAAAATACATGCAGAATTCGGCATGTGTTTTTTGAAAATGAGGTTTTGTTTTCTTTTGTGGCCCCTCATTTTGTTACGGTATTAAGAATGTGGAAAGGTTATATAAAACTGGGTACATTAGGATCACGTATAATAAAGTTCGCAAAAAGAGAATAAAGGAAAAACCATCGTCGACTCCGACAAGGTAAGTGCCTAGCAAACCCAAAGGAGTTGAAAACGATGGCTTACTCGAATTCTACCGAATCTTTAGAACACATGCTACTGCAATTCATGTCAGAGCACCCGATGATGTCGATGCTTGAGTGGCTGTGTGAGCAGCTGATAGGGGGAGTACCAGCGAAGCTGACACCACCCGCAATAAGGAAATGTCAAGGTTATAATAAAGTTAAATACTTCCAAAACGCATACCCCCGTCCTGTTTTGGATGGGGGTAAAATAAAGTTTTTATTCAAAATCGCGCCCTTTTGCGGAATAACCACCAATCCTTGTTTGTCATTCGTATGATGTATTGAGCTCTCGTTCTTCGTTAGCTTAAGGTAGAGGCCTTGATTTTTTCTTGTTTGAGATTATTATTTGCTTTTCATTTTTAGACAAAATCCAGTCTGCAACCAATCGCTGCTGCTTTTTTCAACCCGTCTTGTCTCTCTTCATATCAGTCTACGAACGGGGCGGGAAGGCTGCCATAAAGAAAGAACGGAAGCCGCGTTTTCCGCGCAGCTTCCGTCCCGATTTTCCGGACAACTAACTCAAATACCGATTTCGGATGACCCCCATGTGATGAATCTCGTGTCCTGCGATGCCGTACGGCCCGGTAGTCTTCGGCCAATTGCGCGGTTGTCCAGCTTCCGAAAGGAGGCACGAACAATTCCTGGTCGAAACCGGACAGAGGCGTCTGGTCCCCTCTTGCGAACCGGAGCAGGCGGTAGGTCATGACGCGTTCTCCGTCTGCGATGTGGCCCACGACTTCTTTTAGCGTCCATTTTCCTTCCGCATACCGATACGCGCCATGGCTTTCGGTCAACGATGCCAGCATCTCGGTCATTTGCTTTTCTTGGGCGAGCAGAATGTCGATGATGTTGCCATCCGGCACCAACTGGATATACTCTCCGAAGTCCCCGGCATATTCTTCTTCTGACGGTCTTTGATTCATGCGTAATCACCTCTCTTAGGAGTTATAGCAAATTAAAATGCTCTTTCCAATGCTCTACCGCGATTTTTTTTGCGAATTTTGTAATTTCGGCATGTATAATGAATTCGCGAAAAGATAAAACTTTCCTTCCAATAATTAAGCAACCACTCAGTTGGTCGGTGGCCACGCTAAACTGCCCTTTAACTTAATAATATTAATTAATATTGTTACAAAGATTTTTGTGACACATTTTTGTTACGTGATTTATACTTGATTGGCAGAGGAGTTGGACGAGGAGTTTTAATATTACTTAGTGTTGCTTTAGCAAGAGCTTCAGTTTCTGCGGCTGGCGCGGTCAATTTTGTCATATTGCTAGATTGATTGGGAACAAGCATGAATTTTTACTTCCCGCTGCAGCCTTAATGGGTGGGCTTCTTACTGTCACATCCTATCTCATCGGAAAAACCATATTTTCCCCTTATGAAATACCAGTTGGAGTCGTTATGGCAATTATTGGTTCTTCTTACTCTATTTACTCGGATATCGTGTCAGACGTTTTGACACAAGAATGGGAACGATGTACCTGTTCGTTCCCAAACTACGCAAGGGTGGTTATGTCCCTTCTTCGTTACGGAGAAATCTCGTTCTGAAACTGCTTTGCTACAAGTCATCCAGGAAGCTGCATTCGGGGTGTATCCACTTTGTCTAGCAGTTGAATGGAATCAGGCAGTAACCTCCGAACAGTGAAAGCGAAGACATTTAAAGAGGTGTCCAAGCAGTTTGGGGCTTCCATCTTCACTTTAATTTCAAATATGATGTTTCCCTTCATCTGAATTTAATTACAGCTATGACGTATATTTTCTCTCTGAATCCAAATGATAAAAGTACGGATAAAGGGGGACGGAGGAAGAAAATGAAGACGAACTTCCTGGAACCACTTCATCTTTACCTAATCACTATTATAGCTACAGGTTTTATGGTACATGTCTTAATTCTCCCGAGTTTGTTAACAAGTGCAAGTAGAGATGCATGGATTAGTGTAATTTTTGGTATTGTTCCCTTAGCTATTATGATTTTTATTATTTATTCAATAATACGTATGTTAAATGGCCGAACATTAATGGGATTCCTTCAAAAGAATTACCCCGTACCGTTACATTTATTGATCGGTATGCTATTTTCTCTTATTTTCATTTGTGAATCCTACATTACCATAAAATTTACAGCAGACTGGGCGAAATCTGCATACACTACCGAAGTGCCGTATGTAGTGATCATTATATGCCTAATAGTTGTATGCTTTTTTGCATCGTTCAAGGTTGGTACGTTATTGGGCTATTAGCTGCCATTGTATTTCCCATCGTTTCTGCATTTGGCATTTTTGTAGGGAGTGGAAACATTCAGAATAAGGAATATTCTTTTTTTGTTTCCGGTTTTTGAGCATGGCCTCACCTCGTCATTCAATGGGGCTCTCTATGCTTGCACAGGTTTTTTTTGAAATCCTCTATATCCTCTTTTTAATCGGTTATTCTAAGAAAAAACTTACTTTAAAAGGACTTCTGTTGACTGGTCTTTTTCTATTCATTCTCCTATTTGGACCGTTAACAGGTGCGATATCGGAGTTTGGACCTACAGAAGCTACAAAATTAAACAGCCCAGCGTTTACACAGTGGCGATTACTTTCCATCGGTCGTTACATTACCAGGCTAGATTTCCTATCCATATTTCAATGGTTTGCAGGAGCCATTGTTCGCATAAGCATCTATTGTTTTTTAGCGAGCAAGCTCTTACCAGGAAAACAGCAATTTAATTTATTTTTTATCTACACAGCCTTGTTCTGTACAACGATTATCCCTTGGTCAACAATAACTTTCTTTAATGTCTTGCACCAGTATTACTTCCCTTTAACTTTCATCTTCTTATCCATTTCAAGCATTCTCCTCTTGATTCTAGTTCGAGTAAAGGTTGGGAATAGTCATGAAAAATCCGAAAAAAAATTCTACTGAAGAAAAGTTACGTGCGTTATTCCAGGATGTCGGCGATATCTCTATCTTCACAAAATCGTTTCGTAAAAAAAAGAACACCCCATGACTTCACTTTCATCCATCAAACTGTAATGACGAATCAAGATCTCTTGCAGAACTTTATTATGCCAAGGATTGAAGCAGTCATTGATGAATCGGAAAAATTTATAGACGATCGACACATGACTCATTTTTTTGATGCTAAAATCATTCAATCCAAACAAGAAATTGAAACGGAAGTGTTCTCAGGTAATCTCATACTTCTTTATCACAATACGAATAAACTTTACAGTCTCCCTATTGCTAAGCCACCTTCCCGGTCTGTTGAGGAATCGAATATGGAAGTTTCCATACGTGGTCCGCGAGATGGATTTATTGAGGATGTAGATGTCAATGTCTCCCTTATCAGACGCCGTTTGAAAACAAGTGATTTGAAAGTAAAATCTTATACGATCGGAAGACGTAGTCAAACGAAGGTCAATCTGCTTTATATGAATAGTATTCTGTCCCCTCCGTTGCTTAAGGAAATTGATCAGCGATTACAGGCGATTGATATTGCCGTTGCATCAAGTACATACAAGATTGAGGAGCATTTATTCGACCAGACTTTTTCTCTCGTTCCGTTAGTCGAATACTCAGGTCGCCCAGACTTCGTAGCGGATGTCATTAATGAAGGGCGATTTGCGATCGTTATTGACGGGTCTCCTAGTGTAATTGTTGCACCTACGAGCATAGACCTTATTTTTCGTTCTGCAGAAGACAGTCAAATCAGTTTCTTTTACACAAATATCGAGCGTCTAATCCGTATACTTTCTCTTATTACGAGCATTCTTTTACCTGGCTTTTGGTTAGCGCTCACTTCATACCAAATTGAGCAAATCCCTTTTCCATTAGTTGCTACGATCGCAGAGTCTCGGTTAGGACTTCCCTTGTCATCCCCCATGGAAGTTTTCCTGATGCTAATATTATTTGAACTTTTTAAAGAGGCTGGGACTAGATTACCAAGTGCGATCGGTCAAACCGTTGCAGTTATTGGTGGGCTTATTATTGGAGATGCAGCCATTAGGGCAGGACTAACTTCACCAGCAACGCTCGTGATCGGAGCAGTAACAACGATTTGTAGTTATACACTTACCGACCAGAGCCTTGCGGGGAATATCTTGATCATTCGATTCTTTATCGCTGTTTTAGCCGCGGTATTAGGGTTATACGGTTTCTTTATAGGACTGTTCCTCACTCTTATTTATGTAATCTCCTTAACAAGTTTTGGGCATCCTGTTGTTTCACCATTTAATAAGTTAAACATCAAGTTATTTCTTAGTGACCTCTTTATCTTTCCGTATACGTTAGGTCACTCACGTAAGAAAGAATATCGACCTCAAGATCCGAAGGAATAAGGAGGATCAACATGCATGTCGTATCAAAAATAACGATTAGTGTTTTACTACTATACCTTTTAACGGGTTGTTGGGGAATTAAAGAGATTCAAAATCAAACCTATGCAATTGCTGTAGGGTTGGATTACGTTGATGGAGAATATGTGATCATCATTCAGTCAATTGGCTTTGGTTCGGTAGCAAAAGTTGAGGGAGGCGGCCAGGACCCGGATGCTCCTGTTCTTATATTAGGAAGAGGAGCAGGGAAAAGTTTAGTTGAGGCAGTAGGGGATCTGGAACAATCTTCTCAAACCGCTCTCAATTATCAACATATCAAAACAATCTATTTGTCTCCCGCTATACTCAAACATGATATTGTAGCACTCAATGATTACTTAAGTCATTCAGTGTTCATTCGATATGGTACTTGGTTTTTCATTATTGAAGAAGCGATGGATGAGGTCTTGCTGAAAAATGACTTCTTTACTCGATCCCCTACGTATACATTCACTTATGATCCTGAAGATTTGTTACGAACGAATTCATTCATTCCTGTTACAACCTATCAAAACTATATTAGGAAATTCGATGAACCTGTAGGTTCTATTCTCATCCCATCCATTAAGCTGGACGAAAAATCATGGAAGGACCCTAATGGGGAACATCCAGTTCCTGCAGTAGATGGCGCTTATTTCATTTCTAATCAACAGCTCCAGGGCAAGTTAAGTAAAGATCAGTTAAAGGGCTTAGATTGGTTTGATGAACGAACTAAAAACCTATATCTAAGTGTAAATCCTGACGGAGAACAGCAGTTATCCATTAAAATATCAGCTCCAAAAATCTCCATAGATGTTTTAGATGGCGAAACTCCTAAGTACAATCTTCGCTTAAAAATCAAAGCTTCCATCATACAAAATCCATCGAGTTTACCGATTCATGAAATTAAAAACCGAGTCGATGAGGAGCTTACAAAGGACTTATATCTTTCTTATATGGAAGGTCTTGCAATCGGAATTGACCTCTATAGCCTATCAGAAAAAGCTTATCGTTTTCATAATAAATGGAGTAAATCAAAGCTTAATCAGTTAAACGAACATTCCTTAAATAACGTGATGGTTGAAACTCAAATACTTAATGAGGGAGTACTTAAATAGAACAGCTGTAAGCAATGCACACTCTACAGCTGTTCTGCGTTTAACTGTTTAGGTTTAGGTGGAATCAAGTCCCATTTCGTTCATTTATCGTCCAATTCGACGACGCATCATCATTTACGCTCCTTATAATAATAGTCTAAGTCTACAGCTCCTTATTTTATCTGTCCAACTTAGTATAGTCTATACAAAAGTATTTTTAGCAGTGTGACTGAAAATAACGCTAGAAGTATTTAAATTGTCTTCACGATGGCCCGTCATCTGTGCGAGCCCTGGCACTGGAAAACGGGGATGCTGTTTATTTGACTCGGTCAGCATTAGACGCCGCCATTACAACGATAGAAAGGGTCGCATAGTAAGCACGTTATCGTGCTGCAGAACGGATTTTACCGCCAGATCCGTCCAAGTTGAATATTTTTTTGAGTATTGTTCATGATAGATCTCGTCCATTAAACAGTCTCTCTAGCTTCATTTGATGCCATATTTTCTTAATGAGCGTCGTGATGCTAAAAATCACAATAAAGATTAAAGTGATGGACGCTCCAGGAGGCGTGCCGTATTCATAAGAAGCGACTAGCCCGCTCAACATTCCAGTTAACGCAATAAGAATGCCAATAAAAATCACGCCATTGAAACTTCTGCTTAAGCGCATAGAGATAGCAGCAGGCAAAACTAAAATCGCAGAGACCAGTAATGCACCGACGATCGGCATGATCACTGCAATGGTCACTCCAGTGAAAACATTAAACAAAATTGACATTGTTTTTATTGGCAAACCGGCGGTAAAGGCCGTTTCTTCATCGAATGTCAAAATATACATAGGCTTGCGGAAGAATACATACAGTAAGATAATGATACTTGTTAGACCAAGCAGCATCCATACTTGCTGTTCGCTAATGGTGACAATCGAGCCAAATAAAAATTGATTCATACTTAACGTTGCCCCACCTTGATTTAATCCCATCAGAACTAATGCTAACGCCATTCCAGCAGACATTAAAATCGCAATCGAAATTTCTGAATAGGTGCGATACATCATACGCAAATATTCAAGCAAAATCGCAATCGCCATCACCACCAAAATATTGGTCCATGTCGGATAGACACCGATTAGCAGCCCTAGCGCTACACCAGCTAGAGACACGTGCGATAAGGTATCCGCCATTAGAGACTGTCTACGTAAAATTAAAAACAGTCCTAGCATCGGCGCGACTAACGAAATAAGGAATGATGCTTGGAAGGCTCTTTGCATGAATCCATGGTATAACATCTCCAAGGGGAGTCCTCCTTCCGAACCAGCTCAATACGCTTGCCAGCATAATGGCGAAGCTCTTCATGATCGTGCGTAACCATTAAGATCCCCTTACTATGATTCTTACTATTGTTCATCAGTAATTGATAAAATCCTTCTCGGGAATGCACATCCATCCCCGTTGTTGGTTCATCCAACACGAACAAATCTGGTTCTGTTGCCAATACACGCGCAATTGAAATTCGCTGTTTCTGTCCACCTGATAATTCCCCAATTTTTTTATGGCGCATGTCCCACATCCCTACAACTTCCAGCGAACGACGCACATGCTCTTTGTCTTCTTTATCTAATTCCTTAAACCATTTTCCTCTTAGATAACAACCAGACTGCACGAGTTCTAGTACAGTGCTTGGGAATCCAGTATTAAATGATGAGACTTGTTGCGGAACATACCCAACAACGAGTTTCTCACCCAAGCGATTTTTCGGAGAGAGCGTAACGCTTCCTTTAGTTGGTTTGAGCAAACCTAAAATATTTCGTAACAATGTAGTTTTTGCTGCCCCATTTTCTCCCGTTAGCATCACAAAATCCCCTGAATCCACTTCAAACGAAATGTTTTCTAACACCGGTTCATTTTTATAATGAAAGGCAAGGTCATTCACTTCAAGATAGTGCATAATAATGCGACCTTTCTAAATCGTATTCGCTACTATTTGCTATTCTTTACTCTGATCTAGGTTCACAAGGTGAGCAACTATTTCTATTAAATTATTCAATCGCTTCCCCGAAAAAGACTCTGCACTGATGCTTGCTACTTATAGAGTCTGTTCCCTAATTTTTTTTGTTTATTGTTTCAATTCCCTCTAATCCAGTTCCTGTTAATGGATACTTAACTGCAATGCTTCCAAATTTTCACGCAACGCATCCAAGTATCCTAATTCTTCAGCCAGCAGTTCTTCAGATAATACTTCCAAATCATGTAATACAGCTGTCTCTGTTCCAGTTTCAGCAGCGACGGTTTGCGCAATCGCTGAGTTCGCCCCTTGTTGATAATAGATGACTGGTACGTCGTATTGTTCCACCAAGTGTCCAACCTCTGCAATACGTGATGGACTTGGTTCTACTTCTGTAGACAAGCCACCGATTGCAACCTGCTCCAAATTATAACGATGAGCAATGTATCCAAACGCTTGGTGTTGTACAACAAAGACACGATTCTCTGCACCTTCGAATGCTGCTTCATATTCTTCATGTAATGCCTGAAGCTCTTCATTAAAGCTTTTGCATTTTTTTCATAAATGTCTTGCCCTTCAGGATCGGCTTCAATTAAAGCATCACGAATATTATTGACTTGTTCTTTTGCCAAGACTGGGTCTAACCAAATATGGGGATCTTCATCTTCGTGATCATCAATTACGACTTCAACGGGCTTTGATTGTGCATAAGCGCTGTGAGCGTCATTAAAAACAACCGCACGTACCTCGAAGCTTACTCCAGTTGTTTCATACTCAAATCGTTCGGTTCCTTGACCGGAAACAACTTCCCACTCATCATCTGCTTTCACGTGTGTACCAATGCCAATGATTATAATTTACCTCTTCATCTAGTTTAGCAGCGAGTGTAACCACATCGCCTGTATGATAATGGTCAGCCAATCCGACAATCTCAACTGTTTCAGGTGCACCCTCACCATTTCCATGTTCGTGCTTGTCATTATCATGTCCGTTATGGTGACTATCGTCCTCATCGTAATCCTGGTGATGCCCGTCTTCTTCATCATGTCCGTGGTCTTCTATGACAATCTCTGTCGGTTCAGACTGTGCAAAGGCATTGTGTGCATCATCGAAAAGAACGGCTCGAACTTCAAAGCTTTTTCCGGTTGCCTCAAATTCAAATTCAGACGTTCCTTGACCAGAAACAGTGGCCCACTCATCGTTAGCACTTTCTCTCGTGTACCAGTGCCAATGATCGTAATCAACATCTTTATCTAATTCAGCCGTTAATTCAATCGTGTCTCCTGTATGATAATGGTGCAACACACCATGAATCACTACACTTTCAGTTACTTCTTGATCCTCTTCGTCTTCACGGCCGTGACCGGCTCCACTTGTATTAACAAAATCAATACGATCTGCTGTACGTACTATCACAAGATCATCGTTCTCAACCGTATTTAATAAGCTTTCTACCCAGAATTCCATTTCTTCACTACTATACACAAATACATCTGCATCACTAACCGCGGCCACGTCTTGCGCGCTCGGTTCATAGTGATGTGCATCTTCTCCAGCAGAGACCATCAATTTTATATCTGCTCGATCCCCTGCAACGTGTTGTGTGAATTCATACATTGGATAAAAAGACGTCACAACAGAAATCTCTGGTTCTCCATCTGTCGATCCAGTACCTACCTCTTTTTGATCACATCCAAAAAGAGTTATCCCCGAAGTTAAACTAAGTAAAACGGTAGCTAGCCATTTTTGTTTCATATGTTATTCTCCCTCTGAAAGATGATCCCCAAATCAAAACCGTTATCTGTCAATCGAAAATTTTGAAAAAAAGCTTCAATACAAAAGAAGCAGCAACAGAAATATTTTTCATCACTTTCTTTCTAATAAGAAAATGGTAGTTGTTCTTAGATTAGTGAGCAATCATATCCCGCATGAGGCCGTCCGCATTTAATTCAGAAGGTAGTACGTCGGCCAGTTCGTGACTTCCTCTAACAGTTCCTCTCGATCATCTCCCCAATATAAGTGGAAATGGTGCGAAGCTACGGGGAAAATGTTATGATCGCTAAACTGAATGTATTGGGGCATGTCCTTCGATTCATCAACTAATTTGTAAATAAATCGCACGCCTCTATTCCCTGCTTCATAGGTAAGAATTTCGTGTCCATCATATGCATACTCTCCTGAAGATTCCTCTCCGTTTTCGAAGAAAGAGACGACATCGTTTTCAATGACAATACGTTCAACATCCGTTTCATATCCTACTGTATAATAGTCTTTGTACTCTTCTGCTGTCATGTCCCCATCTTCTTCAGCTTTGTGTTCAAACACTTCGTCTAAATCTCCAGCTAAGAGATATGGATAAACCGATTGCCAATCTCCATCCCAATCAGACAATTCACGATCCCCAATCTGATCATCTTCAAAATACCCTTGATAAATCCTCTGACTTTCTTCATCATGCCCATGATGATCGTCGATCACCACTTGAATAGGAGCGGATTGAACGTAAGGTTCGTGCTCATTATCGAATAAAACAGCTTTGATTTCTAATCCATCAATAGTTGCTTCGCCTGTAAATGTTTCAGTACCCTGTCCAGAAACAACTGTCCATTCATCATTGGCACTTTCTCTAATGTACCAGTGCCAGTGATCATACTCCGTTTCAACATCCAGCAAGGCGGTTAGCTCAATGGTATCTCCTGTATGATAGTGATCAGCGACTCCTTGGATTTCAACATCCTCTGGTGCATCGTGATCATTCTCATGGCCATGATTATCTTCTTCATCTAAATGTCCTTCCGTTACTTCCTCCGTGTCGTCAGCTACCACTTCTTCTTGTTCAGTTCCTTGGCATGCTGCTAAGTAAACACTTAACAGCAACACGCTAGATAAGCGGATAAGCGATTTATTCATTTTCGTCCTCCCTTGAATCTCTTTTTATTTTTTTGTAAATCGTAATCATTACGTTTTATATTTTGCCATCTCCTACTTTATACTGTCAAGAGCTTTTACTCTTGAACTTAAAAAATGCTGAAAAAAAGAGGATGGGAGATCCTTGCTCGATGAACAGCAACAAAGAGAAATAAACCTTGCAACAATAGAAGGGCTAGTGGAGGGACACGAATTGAGGATAACATGCTACCTTGACGGACTTATTCCCTAACAGGTAACATCGAATCATTTCAGCAATATTAAAAGGTTACATGCCCTTAGGTGTACGGATGTTTATGTAACGCCTAAGTGTACATCCGTCTCGAGGCTTACTCTAAATCATGCTTCAGCTCGTTTTGAACAAAATTATTTATCGATATACTGAAAACAGGATTTACATAGAAATGAGGGTATGTCGATGACTGAAGATAAATATGTCTACATTTTACTAACTGATACAGGAACATTCTTTACTAGACTGATAAAGTTATATACACGTAAGCCATTGAACCATGTCTCAATCGCTTTTGACGCTGATTTGACGGAAATGTACAGCTTCGGCAGAAAAAAACCAAACAATCCGTTTATCGGAGGCTTTATCAAAGAAGATAAGCATTCCGCATTATTAAGACAGGCAATGTGTGCAGTGTACCGCTGTAAGGTCTCTGCCGAAAGCTACGAAGAAATGTATCAAAAGGTTAAGCATTTTAACGCTGATCAAGCAAAATATAAATATAATTTAATCGGACTACTCGGAGTGCTATTCAATCGTGGAATAAATCGCAAGTATGCCTTCTTTTGCTCGCAATTCGTTGCGATGATATTAGCCAATGGCGGTAAAGTAGTCGTAGACAAGGAGCCAGCCTTAGTTCGGCCATATGATTTTGTCGAATCTGACCAACTCGATGTCGTATACAAGGGAGAACTCGGGCACTTCCTCTCCCCTCTTCAGTAGCTATTATCAATTCACCTTTACATCAAGAGCAAA